>DATFDA010000376.1:0-21309 GCA_035252525.1 Candidatus Angelobacter sp.
TCTTTCTGCGGAAGGTCGAGCCCGGCCCCGCTGACCGCAGCTACGGAATTGAAGTGGCGAAGCTTGCCGGTCTTCCGGCGGAGGTTGTAGTCCGGGCACGCGAGGTCCTGCATGAGCATGAAAATGCGGAACGCGAAGCCACGGCACATCTTGCTCCTGACGCCGGCAATCCTGAATCGCAAGTCCAGTTGACGATGTTTACTCCGGTCTCACAGGAAATCATCGACCGGCTGCGCGCCACCGACATCAACAATCTCACACCCATTGAAGCGCTCAACCTGTTGCACGAACTCAAACGGCAGTGTTGAGTCGCAACGCTGATCACCAGCGCAATCCGCGCCAGGTTAGTTCATTCGACTTTGGTAATCGTGTTTCCCGCACTAGTTCGCGTCCGTAAGTGATCTTTCTCGCCGCGGTGAACCGACCTACGATGGCCTCACTCTCTTCCCCGAGATCGGCCCCGCAGTCTTTCCCAAAGCACAATGAAATTGCCAGCCATCTCGCGCAGTCTTTGCCTTTTTGTTTTTCTAGCCGCTCTCCCTGCGCTCGTCCAGGCAGCAGACACCGGTAATTCCAGCACGAACCTTGCTGTCCGCACTGTGAACGGCTACCTGATGGTGGTTCGCGTTTTCGTCAACACACAGGGACCGTTTGATTTTCTGGTGGACACGGGAACCAACACCACTCTGGTGGATCCCCAACTTGCGGCAGATCTCAAGCTGAAACCGGTAGACAGAATGGCCCTGGCCACACTGGCCGATGCGACTCCGGTGGTGCGCTATTACGCGGATACGGTTAAGGCGGGCCAAGCGTCGGTTTCTCACCTGGAACTGCTCGCAGCTCCGCTCACTGAGATTCGCACTCTCGATAGCAGAATTCGCGGCGTAATGGGCATGAACTTTCTCCTGCAGTTTTCGTTCCTGCTGGATTATCGCCATCAACGGATGGCGGTATTCCCGGACTCAGCGCCGGTACCCGCCGGGCATCGAGTCAGTGTCCAGATCAATGATTCGCGCATTCTCATTCCAGTGGTATCGCGATCATCCCCGCAAGGCACGTGGAGCCTGGTGCTGGACTCCGGCATTGGGAATGTTCTGCTATATCAGAGCCGGGTGCGTCCGATTTCCAATCCTTGCCTGGCAATGCCTTGCATGGTGCAAGTGGCCACGAACGGCTCAAATTACGCCGCCCTTAAGGTTTTGATTCCTGAAATGCTGGTTGCGGAAAACTCACTCATGAACCAGCCTGCTATCGTGCTCCGCAATGACCTGTTAAAGCCCGCCGATCCCCAGGACGGATTGCTGCCGGCTTCCATCTTCCGCTCTGTCTTCTTCGACCGCAGCAATGCCACGCTGGTGGTTGAAGCCCGATAATTAGCCATCGACCTTCACCCCAGCAACCGCCCAAAAAGGATTCCATATAAATAATCAGGCTTTGCTCGCTCATCGAGCTTGAGCACAAAAGCTGCCGGGCCAGCAAATTTCGGCAATTTCGGCGATTCTGGCAAGGTTCACCGCGGCGAGTTTCTTCCCCTGTGCGAATAATTCATTACAATATTGCCTATGGATTCATTGGTCATTGCGGGCCGTCAATTTCGTTCACGGCTGATTGTTGGCACAGGCAAGTACAAATCAGGACAGGAAACAGCGCGGGCCATTGAGGCCAGCGGAGCGGAGATGGTGACCGTCGCCGTGCGGCGGGTGAATCTGGACCGCAGCAAGGAATCTCTGCTCGACTTTATCGATCCGCAGAAATATTTCCTGCTCCCCAATACCGCAGGCTGCTATACCGCCGAAGAGGCCGTCCGTACCGCCAGGCTCGGCCGCGAAGTGGGACTGTCGGACTGGGTCAAGGTGGAGGTAATTGGCGACCAGAAAACCCTCTACCCCGATGTCCAGGCCACTATTGAAGCCACTCGGGTTTTAGTGAAGGAAGGCTTTACTGTTCTGCCGTATACTTCTGATGATCCAGTAGTTGCTAAACGCCTGCTGGATGCAGGAGCCAGCGCCATTATGCCCCTGGGAGCGCCGATTGGAAGCGGCATGGGAATTCAAAACGCTGCCAATATCCAGATTCTGCGCGAGCTGATCCTGGATGTGCCCTTGATCGTGGATGCAGGCGTAGGCACGGCCTCTGATGCCGCTGTGGCTATGGAACTGGGAGCTGACGCGGTGCTGATGAACTCAGGCATCGCGCACGCGGAAGATCCCATTCTGATGGCGGAAGCCATGCAGCACGCGATCATTGCTGGGCGCGCAGCTTATCTTGCCGGCAGAATGCCCAAAAAACTTTATGCCACGGCGAGTTCTCCGCTTCAGGGCGTGGTTCGGTAAGGTTCCTTACCGGGTCGGATCCAGCGCCACGCCCCGTGCAGTAACTCCAGTGGTCAGGGTAGTTGCCGATCCGGCAATGCTTCGTGTAGGCGAGGCGCTCCCAGACAAACCAGCAATTCCAGAAAAGACCACGACTTCATTGTTGGTGGAATCCGCCACGTAAACCTCATTAGCCGCTGAGCTTTGGATGATCTGCTGCGGGGAGGAAAGAGTCGTGGCCGCACCGCCGATTGTGGTGATAGGAGCCTGGTTGCCGGTTGCGGTGGCCGCATTGCTGTAAACGGTAATCGTCCCATTCCCCTGGTTGGTCACAATCAAATTCCCGGAAGAATCAATCGCCATTCCCGAAGGCTGCGCCAGTAGAGTCTGGGCGCCGGTGATGCTACGCGCGGCTGTAGCGGCGCCCGTCAAGGTGCTTGCATTGTCGTAAACGGCCACAGTATTGCTGGCGGCATCAGTGAGGTACAACCGATCATTGCCGGCATCCACGAAGATTTGCTGAATATTGTTGAAGCTCGTGATGATATCCCGTGCAGGCGACACGTCACCGTTCACAGTGGAAGCGGGCGAAAACACGTCAATCTCCGCTCCGTCGGCTACGTACAGCAAGTCCCGCCCTTTATCCAGGGCTACGCTGGAAGGCTTGACGAATTGCGTGTTTGCCCCGATGATGCTTCGCGTGGGCGCGACATTGCCGCTCTTAGTGCTGATGCCGTCGAAGATCAGAACTGATGGTCCGTTTACATTCGCCACGTAAAGCCGGTCTGCCGCAGCGTCCAGCGTAATGAACTGCGGTTGCGCCATCGTGGTCGCAGCGCCGCTTATAACCGCTCCGGGGGCCACATTTCCGGTGGCATTCAGAGCATTATCAAACCGAAGAATGGAATTCGCATCCTGATTGGTGACATAAAGCTTGCCGTGAGGCGTTGGCGGAACGGGCGTGGGAGTGGGCGTCGCGCTTGGAGTGGCCGTGGGCGTAGGGGTAGCTGAGGGCGTGGGAGTGGCCTGGCCGGGGACCAGGCGCGGAGAGATTACGCAACCGCTAAGCGCAGCCACAAAAGACACAAGCAGAATGATGGAAATAAAGAAGTTATTCCGTCGCACAAAACCGCCTTTTGATCCAATTGAGAGTTTCTGCTCATCATAACCCAGTTCTCTGTGAGCTGTGCGCCTTTAATGAAGGGTACAAAAGTCACATTTTTGGGCGACCTGAAGCAACGCATTTCCCGGAGACAAAACAAAACCCCACCTATGAGAGGTGGGGTCTGAAGTCTCGTGGGCGGCTTTTGGCCGTTCCCGAAATCAGTACCGGCTTACATGCCGGATTTGGCTTTTTCTGTCTTGTCCTTCAGCATGTCCACTTTTTCAACGTGGAGGGTGCCGTTGTCATTGGTAGCAGTCACGCGGACATGGTGTCCGGCATGGGCCTTTACCGCATCCTGGTTTTCAACCTGGTAGATGGTCTTGTCTTTGTCGCTTACCACAACCAGCTTTTCACCGGCATCAGCGCACTTCTTGGCGCAGGCGGCATCCACCTTGGCGCCACACTTGGCGTCACTGATCCAACCGCTGATCTTCTCCGCCTTGGCCTTGGGGGCGTCTTTGGTCTTGGCCAGCGACATGGATACCATGAGCGCCATTGTGAGTACAGCAAAAGCAAGTTTCTTCATTGGAAGTTGTTCTCCTGTACGGATCTCTCCGGGGTATTCGTGTGTTGAGAATAGCCGGTACTATGGAGTCCGGCTTCCATCTCGGGTTACAAGCAGAATTGTTCTAAATGATTTTGACTCGTTGCACAAGATGGAAGGGGTACAAGCCTCAAGTTCGCTACTTGCGGGCGGACGGCGTGGCCGTGGTCCTGGCCGCCGGAAGGGTAAACACGACCTCACCGGGGCGGGCATATTTCAGCTTCTCTCGCGCCTCTTTTTCAATAGCTTCAGGATCATCCTTCAAGGCTTTGATTTGCTTTTCGACGGCTTCATTTTCCTGCTTCAGGGTCTCAATCTGGTGTTGCAGCTCACGCGATTCCTCACGCTTGTGATGGTAGGCAATTACTCCATTGGCTCCGAATAGAACGTGGTATGCCATCACCAGCGCCAGGACACCGGCAGCCATCATGGCAAACCGGCTTCGAATAGCCAGGAAGCCAGCACGAACTGATTCGATCCACGACTGCTTTGAATTCAAAAGGAACTCCTGATCCCTCATCCTGTCATGTGTTAGCGCACGCGTGCACGAGCCGCGAACTGCGCGTTATGTTTCAGTTAACGTCCGCTGCGGTTCCTGCGTCAAGCGCAACTTTGATCATTTTGAATTCATGAATCAAATTTGTTAAATGCAGCACCTCACTTAGTTGCTTGCGCTGCAGCTTTGGTTGAATGCCTTTGGCATCACCTTGCTAAACTGAAACCTTGGAGGCTGGAACAGGATGACTGACGCGCGCATTGTGCTCACCACGGCCGGCTCGCCCGAGGAGGCGGAGAAGATCGCGCGAGCGCTGGTGGATCGGAGTCTGGCTGCCTGCGTGAACATTGTTCCTCAAATCCAATCCATCTATCGCTGGAAGGACAAAATTGAACAGGAGACAGAGTGGCTGCTGATCATCAAAACCAAAACGAATCTGTTTGAATCTGTGGCCGATGCCATCAAGGAACTTCACTCCTACGAACTCCCCGAATGCGTCATGCTGGAACTGAGCAGTGGCAGCGAGCGCTACCTGAATTGGATCAGGGAAAATACGCGCTGAAACTTCAGTCTGGCTTACGCCCCTGAAGGTTAAGTCGCCAATAATCGAGCACAAATGAGGGCTGATCCAGAGACGCCTGGCGAACTAATTCATGCGTGAATTCCACATGTAATGATTCCGGCAGACGTTCCAGGTAGGGATGCAGAATCATGGCAACTACAAAGTCCGTGTAACCCTTCTCTTCGCCGAACCGGACTCCGGCTTCTTCGAGCGAGCAGAAAACTTCTGTAAATCCAGACTTCTTGAGCCGCTCCGCCGTTGACTCAGGGCCGGGATACTCCCAAACCCTTTGCCAATCCTTGAAGTATGGCCTGAATTTTTCTGTCGCAACCAGTTGCTGGATGCGATCGCGCAACTTTTTGAGGTTTGGGCCGCCGCCGCACTGGGCGAACAGAAGTCCGCCGGGCTTGAGGGCACGATAAAGAACGCTAAACAGCCGCTCGTGGTCTTTGATCCAATGAAATACAGCGGTACTGAAGATCAGATCGAACGCATTGGAGAAAGGAAGATCGAGAAGATCACGCTGTTCCACGGCCACGCGGTTGCCAAATTTCTGAAGGGTGTGGCGGGCCTGGCGCACCATGTTTTCTGATGCATCCACCGCAAGCACCCGGCTGTGCGGAAACTTTCGCAATAACTCCGCAGTCACCCGTCCCGTCCCGCAGCCCGCATCCAGTATCTGTTCGGGCGCGCTCAATCCCAGCGCATCAAGTCTTTTGATTACCTTCAGCGCCCAGCCAAATTGCGGATCAGAAAGCTGGTGGTAAGCGGAAGAATCCCATTCCCTGCCCACGCGTCAAATGGCCGCCAGCGCCTGATCAAGATCGGCGATAATGTCGTCCGCATCCTCAATTCCCACGGAGATGCGGACCATGCCGTCAGTCAGCCCAATCTGCTTGCGTCCTTCCTCACCCAGAGCTGCGTGAGTCATGGTTGCCGGGTGCGAGATCAGTGACTCAACGCCACCTAATGATTCTCCCAGAGTGCAAACGCGTACCTTGGCCAGCATCTTTTTTGCGTTTTTGAGTGAGCCGGTCTCAAACGTGATCATTGATCCAAAGCCGCTCATCTGCTTCCTGGCCAGCGCGTATTGGGGATGATCAGTGAATCCCGGATACATGACGCTTTTTACTTTTTTGTGATTGCGCAAAAACTCCGCCACCGCGCGGCCATTCTGATCGTGTTTCTCCATGCGTACGGCCAGTGATTTCCCGCCACGTAGCACCAACCAGCACTCAAAGGGCGACATGATGGCGCCGGCCGCTTTCTGCATAAAGGCCAGCTTTTCCGCGTGAATCGGCTTGGTAGCCACAACCACGCCACCCAGGCCGTCACTGTGGCCGTTGAGGAATTTAGTCGTGGAATGCACCACCATGTCCGCCCCCAGCTCCAGGGGCTGCTGGAAATAAGGAGACATGAATGTATTGTCCACCACCAGCTCTGCGTTTTTAGAGTGCGCTATAGCGGCAACGGCTTTAATGTCGCTGAGCACCATCAAAGGATTGGTCGGCGTTTCAATCCAAACGATGCGTGTGTTCCAGCGTATGGCCTTCTTCACCGCATCCAGGTCTGAAGTGTCAACGTAGCTGAATTCAACCCCATAGTTGGCGATCACCTGATTGAACAGACGTGGCACGCCTCCATAAACATTGTGGCCGCAAAGCAGGTGGTCGCCCTGCTTCAGAAAACACTGCGTGACTGCCACGGTGGCCGCCATGCCGCTGGCAAACACATGAGCTGAACTGCCGCCCTCAAGCGATGCCAGGTTCCGTTCCAGGCGCGTGCGGGTGGGATTGGAAACGCGCGCGTATTCGTAACCTTTATGCTTGCCCAGCTCTTCCTGCACATAAGTGGACGTGGCAAAAATGGGCACCGCCACAGCCCCGGTGGAAGGATCGGGCTCCTGGCCCACGTGGATGGCCCTGGTAGCAAAGCCATTGCTGTTCTTTTTGTTGCGCTCCGGACTCTCTGAGCGTTTCGTTTTTGCCATCGTTACTTATGCTCCTCATTCGCGGCCCAACGCCTATTCGCCACCTTCAAAGATGTTTTTGGACATGTACCGTTCGGCGGAATCCGGAATTACCGTGACCACATGCTTGCCGAGGCCGAGTTTTTTCGCCACCTGAATTGAAGCAAATACGTTTGCTCCCGCGCTGGAGCCGCCCAGCACGCCTTCACTTCGGGCCAACTCCGCCACGGTGGCGAATGCGTCCTTGTCACTCACCATGATGATTTCGTCGCAAACGCTGCGATCAAACGTCCCGGGTATAAAGCTGCTTCCGATCCCTTCCACCTTGTGTGGACCCGGCTTGCCGCCCTGAAGCACTGAACCCTGCGTTTCCACAGCAACACAGTGAATCGATGGATTTTTTTCTTTCATGTATCGGGCCACCCCGCTGAAAGTTCCACCGGTGCCTACGCCCAACACCACTGCGTCCACTCGCCCGTTCATCTGCTCAAAGATCTCAGCCGCTGTGGTGTCATGATGAAATTCAGGGTTGGCCGGGTTCTCAAATTGCAGCGCGGTAAAACAACCGGGGATGGCTGCCGCCAGCTCTTTGACTTTGCTGATTGCGCCCTGCATCCCTGCTGCGTCGGGTGTGCGTATCACTTCCGCTCCCAGGGCGCGCATGACTTTGACTTTTTCTTCAGCAAACTTCTCCGGCACGCAAACAACCACGCGGTAGCCTTTGTTCACGCCAATCAGCGCCAGCCCGATCCCCGTATTGCCGGCAGTCGCCTCAAGAATGGTGCTACCCGGCTTCAAGCGTCCTTCAGCCTCGGCTTTCTGGATCATTCCAATGGCGGCGCGGTCCTTCACGCTTCCGCCGGGGTTCAAATATTCCAGCTTGGCAAAGACTTGTGCGCCCCCAGGGGGCGACATTCGCCTTAAATGCAGCATGGGCGTGTGTCCTACCAACTCTGTGATGTTTTCAGCGACTTGCAAATCGGTTGTGGTCGACATAGCCAAACTTTTCAGAGTATTGGAGCCGGGCAAGAACGTCAAACGGCCTCAGCAATTATCACTTTCCCGCTTAAGACTCACGCTCGTGCATGGCTTGGCGCTGCCACTATCGAAAGTGTCAACAGAAAACCTAAACAGGTTAGCTTCCGAACAAATGTCCCGATGAGAAAGGTACTAGGGCCAATCTCGCAATCCCTCGCCTGTCCGACCGGGCAAGCCGGAACTTAGCCTATAAACCTGATGAAACCTTTTTTAACTCAAATTACTCTATGTAACCAGCAGGCTCATCCGTCGACTGCTAAAAAGGGGTACGTGGATCCCCGGAAGACTGCGGCCCCCTTTTTCCTTGTTCCCGTCGCTCTGCTCCAAACCGCTAAAGTTTTTTCTCCACGCCTATGGAACTCTGCTCGTGGAGCAAGCCGCCCGGCACGCAAGCCAAGCTCCGCCCGGACCACGCGCTTATCTGCGTGAATCTGTCCCTGAATTCATAATTACTGTTTGGCTTCCAGAATCCGGCGCACCATCACCAATTGGCCCAAATGATAGGCATTGTGGTCAGCCACAAGGAGAGCCTCGCGCAGGTACGTCTGCCCGTCGCCGTGCGGTATAGCTGCTGCCAGTTCGTATTTCGGATCGCTCACCATGTCGCAAACACTCTCAAGGTCGGCCAGGAATTGTTTAACGCTCTTGTCCCACGCCTTGGAATCAGGGGGCGCATCAACTTTTGGCCAGTACTCGTCCGGCCACTTGGGAGACGAATGTTTCGCATTCCGGCTGAATTCCAGGATGTCCCACTGAGCAATCCGCATATGTTCCAGTAGCTGCCATGGTGTATGCGGCGCACCTGCCGGCTTGAGGCCGCGCAGTTCGACTGGGAAGTCTTTAAGCTCGCTGCGCACGTCCACATGCGCTTCAGCTTTGGTAAGCAGGTTGATCAAGTGTTGGCGAAGAGAATCTGGCTTTTTCATTCGTATGGGTACCTCAAGACTTTCATCATGCCGCTCTTGTGATCAGATGACTTGTACTGCCGCCAGCGACTCATGGCATGGGTTTTTGATGCGCATTTTGGTCTTGCACACGCAGTTCTTCTGATTGACAGATCCCCTGTATGAGCAATTAACATACGGTACGCTCTCATGAACCGTAAATCGCTTACACTTCACATCCTCCTGATTGCCATTGCGTTCATACTCGTTTTGCCTGCTTTTAGCATGGCTACGCCGGACGCATCAGATAAAGACCTGCAACCGGGGAGCCCGGTGATCATGCAGGCGCAGGAGTTGGTCCAGGCCCTGAAGAAACCGGCAAAGCCGCTGGTTTTTTATGTTGGTCCGGAGATGTTCTATCAGCAGGGCCACATACCGGGTGCAGAGTTTGTGGGACCGGCAGAACGGCCGGAAGGCCTCAAGAAGCTCCACGCGCGCGCTGCGTCATTGCCTCACAACACACCTATTGTGATCTATTGCGGATGCTGTCCCTGGTCCCACTGCCCTAATATTCACCCGGCGTACAACGAACTCAAGAAGATGGGCTTTATTCATCTCCGCGTTCTTTATTTGCAAACGAGCTTTGGCACTGACTGGGCAGAAAAAGGCTATCCGGTCCAAAAGGGCAGCTAAAACGCACCATGCGCAGAGCAGTGCGGTTCCTGTTGGCCCTCATCGTGGCTCTGGCCATCTTCGAAACCGGGCGTCATCTTGCGCACCGCACCTCGGGAATACCGTCCCCGCCACCTTCGGTTGCTGCTCCTGATCTCTCAATGACTGATCTGGAGGGGAACCACATCGACACGGGCCACTATAGAGGAAAACTCCTGCTGGTGAATTTCTGGGCAGCATGGTGTGTACCCTGCGCAGAAGAAATTCCTCAATTCATGAAGCTGCAGGAAAAATACCAAACTAAACTTCAGGTGATTGGGATCTCCATCGACGATAAGGAGAGCGAACTGCGCTCTTTCTATAAAAGCCACAAGATGAATTACCCGGTAATCCGCGGGGATCAAAAGATTGCGGACGGTTACGGCGGTGTCCCCGGCTTGCCCACGACCTACGTCATCGATCAGGAGGAACACATTCGCGGACGGCTTGTGGGCGCGACAGATTTTCAGAAACTTGAGCAGCAAATCTCCAGCCTTTTAAAGTAGCGATGCTATCCTCATCTCTCGCTTGCAAGGGTTCGTCATCTGCCCTCGACACGCGCTTGACAGTACAGGAGAGCAAATTTAGATTGATCTTTGTAATGTCTCGCTCCTCGCACGGCTTTACTTGACAGTAGCCCGCCAAACTCCGGTCGGACGTTTCCTTACTCTCATCTTCGTCAACGCCAAAGGGAGCCAGCCATGCTGCGGAAGTCTTCTCTTCTTGTATTTCTGCTTTTGATTGCCTCTACCATTTTTTCTGAAAGCTCTCCGCCACGCACACCGAGGACCCGCCATTTCACATTTGATTACTCTTTCACCGTGCGCGTCACTGATCGGGGCAAGCCGCTGGACATCTGGTTTCCAATGGCGCATTCAGACCAATATCAGCAGGTGAAAATCATCTCCAAACAGGGCGACCTTCCGCTGCACCAGACCCGAGACTCCGAATACGGCAACGGAATGTTTTATGCGCACACCGCTAAGGCCGACAAAGCGGAATACAACTTCAGCATTAAATACGACGTCGTGAGGCTGGAACATTTTGCCGCTGTGTCGCTCAGCCCGCCTGCGCCGCCGCAAATGTTAAAGCGTTTTCTGCAGCCTGATCGTCTGGTGCCGATTACCGGCAAGCTGGCAGAAATTGCCGCCAGTCAGGTCAAGCCGGGGATGTCTGACTTGGAGAAGGCGAGCGCGCTATACGATTACACCTTCGACAACATGCGATACGACAAGAGCGGTACCGGGTGGGGTCACGGGGATGCTGTGTGGGCCTGCGACTCGCATCACGGCAACTGTACTGACTTTCATTCGCTGTTTATCGCTATGGCACGTTCACAACGGATTCCGGCCAGGTTTGAAATAGGCTTTGCCATCCCGGAAAACAAAAGCGCGTCCGATGTGGCCGGCTACCACTGCTGGGCGGAGTTTTACACCCGTGAACGCGGCTGGTTTCCCCTGGACATTTCTGAAGCGTGGCAACAAAACAAAAAAGAATACTTTTTCGGCGCCAATGACGTGAATCGGGTACAGTTCACAGTGGGCCGTGATCTGGAACTCAGCCCGAAACAGCATGGCAAGCGATTGAATTATTTCATTTACCCGTATGCAGAGCTGAATGGTGAAGAGTACCCGAACATCGCAATCAAGTTCTCGTTTGCTGATGTTGATCAACGCGCTGCCGTCCATGCCGTACGCTAAACTGCGCAAACAAGCAGCAGCGATGGTTCGAAGCGGACCGCATATCTGCCGTGCGCTTCTATTGATCTGAATTCAGGCTATCTCAGCTTTTGCGCGATACCGCGCATGATGATCTCCAATTCGCAAATCAGTTCATCTTCAATGGCCAGCCCGGCAGCTCGCATCGCAGCCACGGGATCTTTGCGGAAGAGGCGGGCATTTTTTTCTGACCGGCTGATCCAAAGCTGCAACTGGCCTTCCACTTTGCCCAGCTCGTTCATCAAGCGGTCGCTTTCCGTAGCTGCCGCAGCAGATCTTCCTGGTTGGATAAACATCATGGTTGTCGAAATATAGGGTTTCTCAGCGCATCACGCGATGTGATTTTGGGGCGTAGTGTCAAAATGGTAAAGAGTGCCGATCGGCCATCAGCGAGTCTAGCATTCATCGTCGTGAACATTGCCCGATTGCTATTTCGAGCTTGCCCGGTTTGTCTCCTGGTTGGCGTAGTAGCCGGTCCGCGTGCGCACCTCAAGATCTCTGTAGCCGGGAGCGTGCGCCACAACCTTTACCTGACGGTATCCGCCATTGCTCTGCGGGTTGCTGGGCTTGTAGGTGATCCTGTACTGGTTGCGAATGTCATGCGCCACGTCACGGCTGATCTCGTCCACTTCGTCCAGGTTCTTGGGGAAGAATGCCACGCCGCCGGTCTGGACTGAGAGAGCTTCGAGAGCTCTTTTTGCCCGCCTCTGCTTCCCTTCATCTCCCAGAATGCCGATGGTGTAAATTTCAGGGCCCTGGTCATTCTGGACAGCGCGGATTGCCTCCTCCAAAGACATGCGGCTTTCATTGTCTTCGCCGTCGGTCACAACCAGCAAGACTTTCTTTTGCCTTTTTGCGCTCTTAGCCAGATGGTCGGCGGCTGCATATACAGCATCGTAGAGCGCAGTTCCGCCACGAGTATCCACGCGCTCGAGCGCATCTCTCATTTTGGGAATACTGTCAGTAAAATCCTGGTCCAGATAAGGCTCGTCGTTAAAATTGACGATGAAAACTTCATCGTTGGGATTGCTGCCTTGCACCAGGTTTACCACGGCCTTGGTCACTGCATTCCGCTTGGTGCGCATGGAACCGGAATTGTCAACCAGAATCCCGATGGAGACGGGCACGTCTTCACGCCCGAAAAACTTGATCTGTTGCGGCTGGCCGTCTTCATACACAGTGAAGTCCCGCTGGGCCAGATCAGTGACCATGTGATGCTTTTGGTCAAGAACGGTGGCATGCAGCGTAACTTCCTCCACCTGCTGGCGATAAACAAATCCCTTGTCGCCCTTGGTCACCTGGCCGACTACGCCACCTTCGTGCTGCAGATCGGGCGGCAGGGTGCCTGGCTGCGTTTTGGAGGGCGTATTACCTGCCGTAGCCGGAGGCTGGGCGGGAGTCACCGGAACGGCAGGACGCGCCCACACCGGCACCGCTGGATCATTGGGATCCACATCAGAAGGAACTGGAGTGGCTTGAACCTTGGTGGGACCTGATGAAGCGGGCTGCTGGCTGTGTGCTAAAACCGTGGTTGCAAATGCCAGCAACCAGAAGGCAAAAAGGACCCGGATAGCCGTCTTATTGCGAAGGTGCATAGTATCCCGTCTTGGAGTAAACATTCAGATGTGGCAGACCCTTGGGCGGAAGCAGCTTTACTTTGATTTTCCGCCAATGGCCATCTCTGGCCTTGTTGTTTGGACGGTATCCGAGCACATATTGGTTGCGCAGCTCTATTCCAATCTTCGTAGCCACATCAGTCAGTTCGTTGGGATTACTGATGGTGAACAAGCGCCCGCCCGTCACATTGGTGATTTCACCCAGCAGGGCAGGCCCGGCGATTTCTTCCGGTTGCGAGGGGGCCGCGCTGAAAACGCCGATGGCATAGATCTGGACATCAGCTTCCTTCACCATCGATTTGATCTCATTTTCCGTATAGCGGCTGTGATTATCGCCACCATCTGAAATAATAAGCAACGCTTTCTTGGCGTTGTGGGCATCTTTCATCTTGCTCACGCCCATGTAAATGGCATCCAGAAGCGCGGTGGTGCCTTGCGGCACCGTGTAAACCAGCCTTCCCTGCACATCTTCAACTGACTTGGTGAAATCAGCGCGCAACTCCGGCCGGTCGTTGAAGGTAATCATGAAAAATTCATCCATCGGGTTGGCGGTTTTGAAGAACTCAATTACGGCGGCACGGGCCTGTTCGATTTTGTCAGACATGCTGCCGCTCATATCAAAGATCACGCCCAGGGAAATGGGCGCATC
Source organism: Candidatus Angelobacter sp. (assembly GCA_035252525.1). Taxonomy (GTDB): domain Bacteria; phylum Acidobacteriota; class Terriglobia; order Terriglobales; family Acidobacteriaceae; genus Angelobacter. The sequence goes on from DATFDA010000376.1 coordinate 13,665, forward strand.
CTCATTGGAGAAATGCCTCACCTGCTGGACTTCATTTCCTTCCATAATTGCGAAATTAGTCTTGTCCAGGCCGGTGACGATTCGGTTCCAGTCGTCTGTAACGGTGACGTTCACCAGAACCAGATCAACGTCCACCTGCATGGGCTTGCCGTGATTCAGCTTCAGGCCGGGATCATCAGTAGCACCGCCGGGATCGGCCGGCTGCTTAGCTTCAGCAGGTTGAGGAGCTTTGGGGGCTTCCGGCCGCGGCTGGATGTGAACGTTCACGTCATCCTGGGCGACGGCTTTTGCGGTAAGACCGGCGGCAAGCGCCAGCGCGATCATGCATCGGACTGCGAACGTCCGGAAAGGAACGTAACGACGAGCCATCGGGGGATGGGATGCACCATACCCGCAGCATTCAGAGCGGGCCATATGGAACCTCATTTTGTGCCGATGTTACCACAGCGGCTGTAGCGTTGAACACTGTAACTTCGAGTGGCTAGGCCGGTTGAGCGTTACCCGTCCGCATTCATTTGATGTGTTCTGGATTCAGCAGGTTTTCCCGTGTGCTTGATAGAATGCAGTAGGTCCCCGAAAGAACAGATGGCAGAAATCATTCCATTTCAAGCGCTTCGCTATGATCCCAACCAGGTAAAGCTGGAGGATGTTGTTACTCAGCCTTATGACAAGATCACCCCGGAGATGCAGTCCCGCTACTATGATTTGAGTCCGCATAATCTGGTGCGGATTATTCTGGGAAAGTCCGGCGAAACCGACACTCCTACTTTCAACACCTACAGCCGTGCCGCGGAATATTTCCACGACTGGCGCTCAGCCGGCATTCTGAAGCAAGACTCCGAACCGGGATTCTATCTTTACTCCCAGACGTTTACGGTGCCAGGAACGCGTGACCTTGCAGAGCGGCGTGGACTGATTGCGCTGGGCCGTATTCATGACTATGCGGACGGCGTGGTGTTCCGGCATGAGCAGACGCTCTCCAAACCCCGGGCTGACCGGTTGAACCTGCTCCGCGCGACCAAAGCGCACTTTGGCCAGATTTTCATGCTGTACAGCGACCCCGAAGGCGCAATAGAGAAGTTGCTGGCCAGGAAGACTGAAGATGATCCGGATATCTCCATGCTCGACGAGTATGAAGTGCTGCATCGCGTCTGGCGCATCTCAGATCCCGCTCTGATCGACGCCGTTCAGCAGAAAATGCGCGATAAGAAGCTGCTCATCGCAGACGGGCACCATCGTTATGAGACTTCCCTTGCCTATCGCGATGAGCGCCGCAAGGAAGCTGGGCAGACAAAACCCGACGCTGCCTATGAATTCGTGATGATGACCCTGGTTCCCATGGAGAGCCGCGGGCTGGTGATTCTTCCCACCCACCGCATTGTGCACGGCCTGGCAGCTTTTGATCGCGAGCATATGCTGGAAGCTTCCAAGCGGTACTTTGACATCGACCGTATTGATCTACGCACGGAAAGCCGGAGCGCTACCACTCTGCTGGAAGAAGCGGGCGAGAACGGAACTGCGTTTGTTGCCGTTACTCGTCAGGGCCCATATCTCATGCGGGCAAAGAAGCGCGCCATTCATGACGCGTTGGACGGCGTTTCCGAGCTTCAACGTGAACTTGACGTGGTGCAACTGCATAAGCTCCTGCTTGAACGTATCCTCGGCATTTCAGAAGAAGCCATTCGCAACCAGGAGCACGTGAAATATGAGAGGGATGCCTTTGAAGCGATCTCCTGGGTACGGCAAGGGGCGAATGTCGCCTTCCTTATGAACGGCGCGAAGATTCAGCAGGTAAGTAATATCGCGTTTGCCGGAGGGGTTCTGCCGCAGAAATCGACTGATTTTTACCCCAAGCTCCTGAGCGGACTCACTGTTTATGCTCTGGAGTAGACAATGCTTCATCCGGGCAGCCGTGGTAGGGACAATCCTGCTCTGCCGGCCTGATTTGTCAGGAGCGCATCAGCAATTCCAATCTCCAACTCCGAGGCCTTCCCCTGCGGCGTCAGCCAGTCCGTCGCCGATGCCTGGTACCGTTGAAAAACCGACGCAGCCGGAGTTGCTTGTGATCATCGATCCCAGCCACGGCGGCGATGACAAAGGAGTCGTTTTCGCGCCACATGTTTTTGAAAAGGATCTTACGTTGGCCGTGGCGAGGCTGTTACGAAAAGAGCTGCAGGATCGCGGCATTGCCGCTCACCTGTTGCGCGACTCTGATTTCAGCATTCCACTGGAACGCCGCGCTGAATTGTGCAACCAGCAGAGACCCTCTCTGTACATTGCTGTGCATGCAGGTGAGCCGGGAAAGGGCGTGCGCGTCTACATTCCAATTCTCCCACCGGTTCAGCAATCTGTGAACGGCTTCCTTCCCTGGGAGGCAGCCCAAGGGCCTGAGCTTAAAAACAGCAATGCTATCGCCGGTGCGGTTACGCGAGAACTGAAAAAGAAAGACATTAAGGCGCTTGAGATGAAAGCCTTTCTCCGCCCACTGAACAACATTGTGGCTCCGGCCATTGCGGTTGAGCTTGCCGCTGACCGTTCTGATCCTCACTCGCTGGAAAGCGCCAGGTTGCAAACTGCCGTAGCAACAGCCGTGGCATCGGGAATCGCGCAAGCCCGCAATCAACTGGGAGCGCGCAAGTGATCCCCAGACATTTCCAGATCACCATTTCATTCCTGTTGGCCGCCATCCTGATTGCGGGGATTTTTATTATTACTCTTCGGCATTCGGAGGAGACCAAAACGCAACAGGGCCTGGCCGCCGGCCCGCAAGCTCCGGAGGCCCAGGGGAAGGAAGAGACCATTGCAGTGCTGGTGGCTTACGATGAAGATATGGCGCTGCGCTGGCGCAAGACAGAAGCATTCATGCCCGATGAACGCGACCTCCGCGCGCGAGCCGCACTCCGCGCCGTGCTGGCGCAATATCAGCAGTCGCCGTCACCTCATCCTCTGGCAAGCGGAGCAGATATCAAGGACGTGTATCTGCTGAACGATGACACGTTGCTGGTTGATACTACGGCGCCCTTTGCTGATGGGCACCCTTCGAGCGTCCTGCTGGAAGAAATGACTTTGACATCACTGATTGAAACACTGGCGGCAAATGTTCCCGGAATTACGCGGGTCAAATTCTTAGTGGATGGCAAGGAAAGGCAGACACTCGCAGGCCATGTGGATCTCATGAACTTTTATCAGCTCAGTGCAGTGCATGAACTCGCGAAGGAGTTCGAGTGATGCCGCCGATGATTGGGGTATTTGACTCCGGCTTTGGCGGCCTCACCGTGCTGCGCGAGTTGCGCAAGGTGCTGCCGGATGCGGACTATCTTTACTTCGGCGACACGGCCCACCTGCCTTATGGGGCCAAGTCGGTGCGAACCGTGGCCAAGTACGCCATCGCCAGCGCCCAGTTTCTGGAACAGCATGGCATCAATATGCTGGTAATCGCCTGCAACACAGCGACGGCCCTCGCGCTCGAAGACATTCGTGCTGCAGTAAAGGCGCCGGTTGTGGGCGTGGTTGAGCCCGGCGCGCAACGTGCATCGCAAATTTCCAGAACAAGGCGTGCAGCAGTGATTGCTACTGAGGCAACCGTCGCCAGCCATGCTTACCAACGCGCACTTGAAAACTTCGGGCTGCAAGCGACGGAGAAGGCTTGTCCGCTTTTTGTGCCGCTGGTAGAAGAAGGGTGGGTGGAACATCCTGTAACCGAGCAGGTGGCCCACATATACGTTGACCAAATCTTTCGCGATGGCGCTCGCGATGCTGACGTTCTGGTCCTCGGCTGCACGCACTATCCATTGATTCGGCCATTGCTGCGCCGAGTGGCGCCGCCACAAGTTGAGATTGTGGACTCGGCGGAATCGACGGCTGCGAAAGTTCTGGAGTTGATGGGACGCCCACAAAGTCAAGGACGCCCCGGTGTCTTGCGCTGTTATGCTACTGATTCAGTGGAAAAGTTCCGCCGCCTGGGGGAAAAGTTTCTGGGCTGTCCGATAGAAAGCATCGAGCTGATTGACATTGAAAAATAGCAAAGACATTGTGTTCCGCTCTGACAATCGCACACCTGACCAGATGCGCCCGGTGAACATTGTCCCCAACTTCATCGCCATGGCGGAAGGATCGGCCCTGATTGAGATTGGGAATACCCGAGTAATCTGCACGGCTTCCGTGGAGGAGTCCGTTCCCGCGTTCATGAAAGGCTCAGGCAAAGGCTGGATCACCGCCGAGTACAGCATGCTTCCCCGCTCCACGCTCACTCGCACCCCGCGCGAAGCCAGCCGTGGGCGGCAGAGCGGCCGCACGCACGAAATCCAGCGCCTGATCGGCCGCGCGCTGCGCGCGGCGGTGGACCTCAACCAACTGGGGGAACGGACCATTACTCTGGACTGCGATGTGATCCAGGCGGATGGCGGGACAAGAACGGCATCCATCACCGGAGCTTTCGTTGCGCTGGGGCTGGCCCTGGGAAAATTGGTGGAAGCAGGAACGCTCAAGAAGGCGCCTGTCCGCGATTTTGTGGGCGCGGTGAGCGTGGGCATTGTGGAGGGTACAATCCTGCTGGATTTGTGTTATGAAGAAGATTCTCGGGCTGAAGTGGACCTCAACTTCGTAATGACCGGCGCACGCAAAATTGTGGAAATTCAGGCCACAGCGGAACAACATCCTTTTGACGACGCTCAACTGAAAACCATGATGGAACTGGCTGGACGCGGCGTGGACTCACTCATCGAGAGGCAGAGAGCAATTCTTTCCAGCCTGCTGCAGCACCGAACCAACTAACCGGCACAAATGAAATCAGGGCTCTTCGACGAAATCTTCATCGTCAAAAATGTACGGAGCCGTACGTATGAGTTTGAAGCGTACCCGCATATCGCATTGATCGCACGGCGGGAACAGATCTCCGCGATGCATGACGACCTCATGCGGTTCACGATGAGCGCGGTCATGAATCACTTCGTAGATCCCGGTCTCCGGCACCGGGGTGCCCGGTAAGAACATCTTGCCGTGCCCACGCTTGGAATGAAACTTGCTTGGCCCGCCGGCATCTTTGGCGAGAGGCCTCCAATAAACCGGCCGGTTCGTTGCTTTCTGTTTCGTTTGCATTGCTTTCACTGGGGCCGAATTTTATAACGCCTATTTTTCCCGATGCAAGCGGAGGTGAAAAGCTCCCTGCGTCTTATTTAGTACAATGATCGATAGCCGTTTGCCCTTGGAGCAATACTTTTAGGCCATTCAGCATCTTACTCTCTGGCATTTTGCGCCATTATCTTGAGCCCACACGCGGCTCCGGGCAAACACATTGGAGGACAAAAGCTGTGAAGATTACTCCGGGGAAACTTGCTGGAATGAAGCGCGTCTCTGATAGCCGGGGCGTAATTGCCGCCGCGGCCATGGACCAGCGCGGCTCGCTGCAGAAGGCGCTCGCCAAAGAAAAAGGCGGCGAAATTACTGACGGCATGATGGAAGAGTTCAAGACCATCGTCAGTGAAGTTCTGACGCCGCACGCAAGCGCAATCCTGCTGGACCCTGAATGGGGACTTCCCGCCGCGCGGCGCCGTGCCAAGAATGCCGGCTTGCTGCTGGCCTATGAAAAAACCGGGTACGATAAAACCGGTCCGGGCCGCCTGCCGGACTTGCTGGACAACTGGTCTGCACAACGACTTAAAGGCGCAGGGGCGGACTGCGTAAAAGTCCTGCTTTACTACACCCCTGCTGATGGGCCGGCCATTAACGACAAGAAACATGCGTGGGTAGAACGCATTGGCGATGAATGCCGCGCCAATGACATCCCGTTTTTCCTGGAGTTTGTCTCCTATGAAGAAGGGCTGGATGAGAAGGGTCTCGACTACGCCAAAAAGAAACCGGAAATGGTGATCGGCTCCATGGCCGAATTCACCAAAGACAAATACGGCGTGGACGTGCTGAAAGTGGAAGTCCCGGTCAACATGAAATTTGTCGAAGGCGCAAAATCGTCCGGCGGCCAGAAGGCATACTCAAAGCAGGAAGCAATGGACCATTTCCGCAAGGCCGCTGCCGTGACGACAAAGCCGTTCATATATCTTTCCGCTGGAGTCAGCAACCCCGAGTTCAACGAGTCTCTGGCGCTCGCTGCAGAGGCAGGCGTGAAATTCAATGGCGTGTTGTGCGGACGAGCCACATGGAAAGACGGCATTCCGGTTTACGCAAAACAGGGAGCAGACGCATTCAGGAAGTGGCTGCAAGATGAGGGCGTGCGGAACATCAGCAACGTGAATGAACGCCTGAAAGCAGCAACGCCGTGGTTCTCACTGTACGAAGTGCGCGAACCGGCAATGGCGGGCGACTAGCTGAGGCTAAAGCGTTACTTGAAGGGGCGGAGTGGACACGCCCCGCTTTTATTTCACTGTCGATCAGATCTGCGACTTGGCGCTGGAGGCATGCATCCAACTCAACTGCGGTTCAAGAAAACTGACTTAAGGAGACACTCATGGCAGTTCATTGGATCAAAGACATTGATGCCGGCCTGAGCAAGGCCAAAGCAGAACACAAGCCTGTCCTGGTGGACTTCAGCGCCGCTCCAGCTTGAGGGGGATGCGTTCGGCTGGAAGCCGAGTCATACGGCGACGCGCAACTCGCGTCCTACATCGAACAGAACTTCGTTCCTATTGCAGTTCACATCAAAGAGAATCCAGCCGGATTCGCGCGGTTCGAATCGGTCTGGACACCAACCGTCATTATTCTCGATGAAAATGGCAAGGAGCGCTTCCGCATTGAAGGCTATTTGCCAAAAAACGAGTTCACCGCACATCTTCTGATGGGGCTGGCGCGTGTGGCTGTGATGAAGAAGAAATGGGCGGACGCGGAGAAGCTTTACCAGGAAGTTCTGGACAAATATCCCAAGGCCGCCGTTGCGCCTGCGGCTGTGTACTGGCTGGGAGTGGCCAAGTATCAAACGACGCACGATCACCACGCGCTTGGAAACGTGGTAACAGAACTGAAGCAGCGCTATCCCGATAGTCCCTGGAATCAGCGCGCGATACCATGGGCGGCGTGATCAGAAACCCGGGGCTGTAGAAATTGAACGGCACAGTCGACTTGGCTGTGCCATTCGTTTTTTGGGATGATCAGTGTGTTTAATCCTTGTCGCTTTCCGATTTTGGTGATTCCACGTACACCAGCGAGATCAGACTTCCTTTTCCGTTTGGCTCAACGGCTACGACGTGCATTTTTTCTTTGGTACCGGCCTCAAAGGTGTAGCCGCCTTCCACAGGGTGATCATTTTCACAGTTAACGTTATCTTTGGATTGGCCGGAAACAAATTTTCCACAATCAACTACGGTTCCATAACGTGATAGCGGCTTGTGATAATACTTCGCCACTTTCGCGGGCGAGTCATTCGACTGCAGCTTCAGCACAACCAGCTTGAACCCTGAACCGCGTCCCCACATTCCCATGTGCAGCGCAGAACTGTCATCGCCATTTTCCTTGTAACGCCTGGAACCCGGATAGATCGGCAAGCCCAGGTCCTGTTCATTCGCTTCTGCACTGAGGACGAAACCGATACTCTTACGCGAAGCTTCCTGTTTTTCTGCTGCTTTGTCCTGGGCTGACATTACGGTAACGCTGATTCCCAGCATGCACACGGCGATATATCCCAGCTTTAGGGCACGGG
>DATFDA010000377.1:0-5737 GCA_035252525.1 Candidatus Angelobacter sp.
TTTGGCCAGGACGCAAAGGCTCGCTGCCGCGAATTCGCAAAGCTGCTGCTTTGGCAACGCGTCCCGGCTCAATCCTCAACCGCATGCGCAGGGTTAACTCCAGCAACGATGAAAAGAAAGATTATTTCAGGTGGAGAAAAATTCAGGCGTGAAGAAATGAACTGTCGCGCAGTATTTTGCACCATGCGTGCTGCAAAGAACTGCCAGTGGTGCAGAAAAATATTTTGCGCATGTGCTGCTGGAAAAAAAATTTCAAAAAAGATTTTCAGTGCGTTTCCACAGAGGAATGCTTGTGCTAGTATGCCCTCCAGTCAATTGAAATTTTTTTGTTGCTGTAGCAGTTTTAGCTGCTCTGTATCGCCCATATAGAGCACACAAGATCGGTTCTCAATACGTGGGCCCCTGGCCGGCTCGCAACAGGAAAAAAATTTAAGCATGTCTTTATCCACTGCGACCGTTACAGCAACCGCAAACCCATGGCTGCGAATTCTCTCCGCCCTTGAAAAAAAAATCAGCCGCCATTCCTATGACACATGGCTCAAGCCGACTCGCTTCAGCCACACCAAAGGCAACATAATTTTTGTTCGCGTGCCCACGCCGGAATTCCGGCACATTGGCGACAAGTTCGGCGACCTGATTCAGGAAGCCATGGATACACTTGAGCCCGACTACCAGGATGTGAAATTCATCACGGCGGAGGAAGATCCGAATGCGCCGCCGGTTCGTCCTGATGGCGGCTTTGCACCTGTTTCAGTGCCGGCAATCCAGCCAAACGGAGGAAAGCAACAGCGTTTTGACTGGGACTCTGCAGCGCAGCTCAATCCCAGATATACGTTTGACGGGTTTGTGATCGGCGCCGGGAATCAGTTTGCTCACGCAGCAGCTCAAGCCGTTGCCGAGCGCCCGTCCAAAGCCTACAACCCCCTTTTCCTGTACGGCGGTGTTGGCATGGGTAAGACACATCTCATGCAGGCGATTGGGCACGAGGTGAAGCGCCGTCAGCCGCAGGCGGCCATCTGCTACGTCTCCAGCGAAAAGTTCACCAATGAAATGATCAATTCGCTGCGCTATGACCGGATGACAAGCTTCCGCGACAAGTTCAGGAATGTTGACGTGCTGCTGATTGACGACATCCAGTTCCTGGCCCAGAAAGAGCGCACGCAGGAGGAGTTCTTCCACACCTTCAACGCTCTGCATGAATCCATGAAGCAAATCGTGATTGCCAGTGACCGTCCGCCGAAAGAGTTGGCGGAGGTCGAAGACCGGCTGCGCTCGCGTTTTGAGTGGGGACTGATAGCCGATATCCAGCCGCCTGACCTGGAAACAAAGGTTGCCATCCTGCAGAAGAAGGCGGAGTCAGAACGGGTGTCCCTGGCCACAGATCTGGCGCTCTATATCGCTTCCAATGTCCGGACCAATGTTCGCGAGCTTGAAGGAGCGCTGATCCGCCTGATGGCGTATTGCTCGCTAACCGGAGCTGAAGTGAACCTGGTAACAGCACAGCAGGTGCTCAAAAACTTTATTGATTCTCAGGCACGGAAGATCACTATTGACGCCATCCAGAAAGCGGTGGCGGAGCAATTTGGGCTGCGTGTAACTGAGATCAAAGCCAAGAGTAACTCTCGCGCCATCGTATTTCCGCGCCAGATTGCCATGTTCCTGGCCAAGCAGATGACGGAGGCTTCGTTGCCGGAAATCGGGAGGCAGTTCGGTGGCAAGCATCACACCACCGTCATGCACTCTGTGGATAAGATTGAGCAGCAGCGCCAGTCTGACAAGGATTTGAACCGGCTGCTGAATAAACTGACAGAAACATTGAATAGCTGAGGATGCAAGTTACCGGCGTACTGTTTAGTCCCGGTTTTCCACTTTTGAGCAGTGATTTCTCGCACGCTTTCTGTGGAGCAAATGTGGAAACCGTGTAAGACCGGGTATAGAGTCAGAATGTCAGGCGGGTTATTCAGTGCGCAGAACCAGGCTCGGACTGGAATTGCAGGAAGACAGGTCTTGGAAAAGGACGGAAATAAACATCTTGACCATGATTCCCACTTTTCCGCAGGCATCTACTGCTACTGCTGTATATATTTAGTTTTGAGTTTAGTTAGTAACCGATATTATTGAGGGGGCCACAATTTATGCCTTCCGCTGTGGCGACTGAGGTGGGAACCACCATGGAAATCACCATCAGCAAAGCAGATCTGCTCCGGGAACTTACGGCCACTCAGGGCGTGGTGGAGCGTAAGACGACCATCCCGATTCTCTCGAATTTTTTGTTCGAGGCTGCGAACGAGAAATTGTCGATCACGGCAACAGACCTGGACTTGAGCCTGCGCACCTCTTGTCCAGCCAAGGTGAAGAAGGAAGGATCCTGTACGGTCCCCGCTCGCAAGCTATACGATTACGTGAAATTGCTGGGCGATGGCGATATCAGCATCAAGCTGCTGGAGAATCACTGGGTCCAGATCCGCAGCGGCCGTTCCAATACCAAGATGGTGGGTATGGCGCGCGCCAATTTCCCCGCATTGCCGGTGTTCGCGGCGGAGACTGCCATTCAATTGCCGGCCCAGGTGCTGCGGAACCTGATTGCGAAGACAATCTTTGCCATCTCCAATGAGGAATCACGGTACACGTTGAACGGCGCTCTTCTGGTGCTGAAGCCCGAATCGATCACCATGGTGGCTACTGATGGTCATCGCCTGGCGCACGTGGAGAATACGAACGCGAAGATTGGGGTGAGCGGAGAGCTCAAGGTGCTGATTCCCAAAAAAGCCATGGCGGAGTTGAGCACGTTGCTGAACAGCACAGATGCCCAGACGGTGGAATTTGCCCGCGATGAATCGACGCTGTTCTTCCGCATTGGCGGCCGCCTGCTTACGTCGCGCCAGTTGACCGGCCAGTTCCCGAACTACGAAGCTGTGCTGCCCAGGGACAACAATAAATCTGTGGCAGTGCACTGTGACGAGCTTTCATCGGCCATTCAACGCGTTGCGCAGTTCGCAGATGAGCGGTCCAATGCCATTCGGATGCGCCTTGAAAAGAATGAGCTCAAGGTCTCATCCTCAAACACGGAAACCGGCGAGTCAGAGGACTCCATTGAGACTGCCTATGCCGGCGATGCCATGGTGATCGGCTTCAATTCACAATACCTGCTGGATTTCCTGAAAGTTGTGAATACCGGTGATGTCCGCTTTGAATTCAAGGATGCACAGACGGCCGGACAGTTGCGGCCAGACGAGCCGGCGGACAGCGAGTACAAGTACCGCTACATCGTGATGCCAATGCGGATCTGAGTTGCTCCGCCTGAGAAATTAATCAAAACTGGAAAAGGCCGGACAATCAAATTGTCCGGCCTTTTGATTCTGTGCGCTTTTGAATACTAGTTGATCATCTTGCGCGCCATCACACGTTCCACGGTGCGCTCAACGCTGGGCAGGAAGGAATCCATCTGGGCGACCATTGCGCCGCCCTGGGATGCGAACGGCGTCGCCATAAGAGCCTCATTCCAACGCTGGAAGATGAGCTTGGCCGGGGAATCAAGGACGTTTCTCTTCTGCGGTTCAGGCAGATACAGGCAAACTGCCCAGAACACAACGATGGCTGTGGAGGAGAAGTTATCCAGAAGGTTGATCGTCCCCATCTGCGCGGCATAGTGATCACGGAGATAGGAGAAACTCAGGGTAAGAGTCGACAGTACGCCAAGGCCAATGCCGATGCTCACGCTGTGACTCCGCCATGAAAGTCCAAGACGGCGTTCAAAGAGGAAGAACAGGAACAATAGGCCACACTGGACGAGCAGGATACCGCGCTCAAAATGCTCAGCAGCCGCAACGCAGCGTGCAATCCTGGTGTCCGCCGCGCCGGAAGCGGTGAAAATGGCGGCCATGACGAGGAACAGCGCCGCCCAGCGGAAGAGCATTTTTCCTAAGTCAATAAGAGCCGAGTAAGGCTTCAGTGCGTTGACAAAGACTTCATACATAACTGCAAATTGCAGAAGCATTTGCATGAAGTTGAACGCCCAATATAGATAGAAATACTTGGCCTGGAAAGCGCGTGCGAGATAAATGCCGTCACCAACTACCATCAGCACGCTGCTGAATACCAGGTATGCAAAAAATACCGGAAAATTCGATTTCAGCTTCCGATTCCGCAGAACCGAAAGGATCGCAATTTGAGCTACAACACCGATTGCCGATAGCGCCAGAGCCAACCATTCAGATGATGAGAATTGCACAGAACCCTCCAGGGAGCGTGAGCATACTACTCCCGTAAGGTGCCATACAAGTATCCAGCTCTGCACCAAAGTACATTAACTTTTAAGTTAACAATAGGGTATTGCAACCAGCACAGCCCGGAGTTCATGCACCGAAAAACCCTTTTGTTTCAGTGGCCCGCGTTTACTTCTGGCAAAGAGTGTTGCCAAAGGCGCACGGGGAACTGGGTGGCCGCGGAATGTTAATACTGCTCAAACCGCCTTTTAAATCCGCTGTACAAGCGACATATCCGGCAAAAACTGTGAGGGCGAGAACGGAGGAACGAAGCAACGCTTTCATGGGGAAGGTCTCCTGTTTTCTTTTTTGGGTTATGGTGGTTGCTCAGGATCGCTGGTGGAGCGTCCTTAAGCGGGCTTAAGTATACAGAGCAAATGAAAAAATTCAAATGGAAATTTGTCCACTTTGGGATTTGTAAATCGCCCGTGCTCTGCCGTACCAAGGAACCCCCGCCAGCTCTGGCTGTGGTACAATAGAGAGTGCATACAAATAGCCAATAAGCTATGAGATTTCAGTAACTTGGGGTTACTGGAAGGACCCCCTGAAGAGGCCTAAAATGGCCTTTATGGCAGGTAGGCAAAGAGGAGTACAGTTTGGCCGCTAAGGAAACCGCAGCAGCATCGGCAAAAGCCATGACAGAGCAAAACAAAGGCAAAAAAAACGGGGGTAACGGAAACGGCAACTACACCGCGGAGGACATCAAAGTCCTGGGCGGAATGGAAGCTGTGCGATTACGTCCGGCCATGTACATCGGCTCCAACGGCGAGATGGGTTTGCATCACCTGGTTTACGAAGTAGTAGACAATTCCGTGGACGAAGCGCTCGCCGGCTACGCAAAAATCATTGATGTGACCATTCACATCGATAACTCAGTCACGGTGGTCGATGACGGGCGCGGCATTCCCGTGGACGACATGTTGATTGACGGGGAAAAAATTCCGGCAGCACAGGTGGTGCTGACAAAACTGCACGCGGGCGGCAAGTTTGACAACTCAAATTACAAAGTTTCAGGCGGACTGCACGGCGTGGGCGTTTCCTGCGTGAACGCTCTGAGCCATCAGCTTGACGTAGAAATCTGGCGCGACGGCCATGTATGGGAGCAGAACTACTCCAAAGGCGAACCACAAACCAAGCTGAAGAAAACAGGAACCACAAAGAAACGCGGAACCAGGGTCCATTTTCTTCCGGATAAAGAGATATTCACCACAACGGAGTACAACTTTGACACGCTGGCGCAGCGCCTGCGCGAGCTGGCCTTCCTGAACAAAGGTCTGCAGATCACGCTTACGGATGAACGCCAGACGGATGCGAAGACCGGCGAGGCCAGGCACCTGGAGTTCAAATACTCGGGCGGGATCGCCGAGTTCATCAAGCACCTGAACCGCGGAAAGAGCGTGCTGCACGATAAGCCGATTTACATGGAAGCCGAGCGCGACGGCGTTTCCATGGAGATTGCGCTGCAATATAAC
>DATFDA010000378.1:0-3074 GCA_035252525.1 Candidatus Angelobacter sp.
TGAGCGGGTACATGTCATAAAAGAAGAGCTGGTTAAACCAGATGACGTCCAGTTTGCATTCACTTGCCAGTTGACGGAGTTTCCGGCGAATGGCTGCCACAGCACGAAACTTGGCCGCGGTAACACCATAACCATACTGGCGCTCCACGCTGCCGAGGACATACTCAAATTCCGCTCCAGCTACTTCTCCTTTGGGCTTCTGCATTGAAGGAGGGGAAACGCCAAGCGCGTGCTCATTAAGGATGGAGACGTGATGTCCACTGGCGGTCAGCGCCTGAACCACTGACTTGAGGCGAGAGGTATTGCCGCCGCCTTCCGGCAGGTCAGCAATGGTAATAAATACGATGTCAAGTGGGCGGTCCAACGCTCTCCTCTTTTTCCGGCTATTCAGGCGCAAAGAAGACGTTGAAAAATTTCATGTAGTGCTCTCGCCGGAATGGTAGACGCTGTTGCTTGGTCCAAATGAATGGGGAATATCCATAAGAGGCCATCTGCTGCACTACCTGATCAATGCTGGAGCCCTGGCGCTGCAACATGGGGTCATGCAATTCCAGCATGACCAGGCGCGGCCTGCGTTGTGGATCGCTTAACAGGACGGCGGCTCCTGACAAAACTTTGTGCTCCCCTCCTTCCACGTCAACCTTCAGGCAATCAACCCGGGAAAGTCCCTGTTGCTGAAGATACGAATCAATGCTCACGACAGGCACCTTGATACGGCCAGCAGTGGCGCGGCGTTCCGTGTCAACGAACGAAGAGTAGGTAGGATCGGTTGCCAATGTAAACTCAGCCTCAGTGTCGCAGTTCCCCACTGCCGCTCGATTGACGGTTACATTCGTCAGCTCATTTGCGAGGACGTTAGTACTGAGAATATGCCAGCTTGAGGCCACAGGTTCAAATGCGTGGACTTCTCCGCTCGAAGCCAGGCGCGAGAATAACAGGGTGTAAAATCCCACGTTTGCTCCCACATCAAGGCAGATATCCGCAGAGCGCAAGGCTTGCTGAAAATAGCTGCATTCTTCCGGCTCATACTCGCCATAGAAATAAAGGAAGCGGCCGGAATCCTCGTTCGCGCGCAGGAGCATTCTGGTGCCTCCGATGGACCTTTGCCGCAGGGCTGCACCTTTTTTCCACGAGCCGACAAAAATGGCCGTATCATCCGTGACATTGCGGAGTTGGAGTTTTGTAAACTGTAAGGCCTGGCGCAGACGGAGCAGCGGCCGGACGGTCATGCAGGGTTGGAATCCTTTCCACAGACTTTGTGGGTCGAACTCGAGTCCTAAGTGTACATGATGGCAAGAGCACTCAAAGAGAAGCGAACCCGGCCAATTACGGGCGCAGGCGATGTGGTAAATCCACAACCTCAGGAGCGGCATTGATCCCGCAGGTAAAAGCACCGCTTTCAAACCGAAAAGTAATCAGCAATACAGCCATCCTGAGCGGATATTACGCGCTTGAGGCGGCGGTGCTCTTTGTGCTGGTCCTCCTGTTCGCACGGTTTTTGAGCGTCGCCGATTTTGGCCGTCTCTCATTTGCGCTGGCATACGCCCTTCTGCTTGTAGTGGCCGACCCAAGCATCAACATCGTAATTATCAAACTGATATCGCAACAGCCGGAGCAACTGGATCACTGGGCGTCGCAGGCATTATCCCTGCGGGCGATCATGGGAGTGCTGGTGTTCACCGCGGGCATGGTCCCATTCATTTTCAATTCTTATTTTCGAGTAAATGCTCTGCTGTTTGTACCGATCATTCTTTCAGAGCAAATTCGTGGACTTTCTTTGACCTACTGCGCCATTTTTCGTGGCTTGCAGGCGATGGTGTATGAGCCCATTGTTCTTGGAGTAGAGCGCGGAACGGTGTTTGTGCTGGTGCTGATTGTCCTGAGCCGGCATGAAAGCCTGACCTCGATTGGAGTTATCTACATGGCCGGGCGAATCCTGTCAGTGAGCGTAGCGGCTTTCCTATTCAGGACCCGCTTTGGCAGGATCTCTCCCGGATTTCCGTCACAGTGGCGGTCGATTCTGGGTGAAGCCTGGCCGCTGGGCGTCCTGACAATCTCTGAGCGCGTGAACATGAACTTTATTCCCACCGTGCTCACATTGATTCGTGGCGAATACCTGACAGGCATTTTCCAATCAGCTTTCAAGATCGCCATGCTACCAATCACGGTCTGCGGCGTGCTGAGCGGGAGCCTGTTTCCGGCCATGAGCGCTGCTGCGCAGGAACGCGAACGCCTGGAGAAATTGTTCTTCTACGGATTGCGGCTGGTCTGGCACGTGCTTCTGCCGTTTGCCGCCATCACGCTTGTACTCTCCACAAATACCATTGGAACGCTGTTTGGCCCGAGGTACCTTGCGGCTGCTCCCATTTTGCGAGTGCTGGCAATCTACTATCTTTGCGCCAGCCTGGTGATCTTTGGCTACTACCTGCTGGTGGCCTTGAGCCGGCAAAAGTTTGTAATGAAGCTGGCCATCGTCAATATTGTGATTACCATTGGAGCGGGAATTCCCCTGATCTACGCTTTTGGGCCGATGGGCGCTGCCGTTGCTCTGGGAACGAGTTACGTGGTGATAGGGGTTGGGTATTGGCGAGAAGTGACGCGGCAGGGATTTGAAATCTTCCGGCACCGGCGGGAATGGATTCAGGGTCTCGCCTTCATGGCGACCATGTTTGCAGGAGCCGTTCTGGCGCAACTCTGGCCCATCCGCACATGGTCTGCGTTCCTTATTGCCGGCTCGGCATTGTGGATCATCTACTTCGCGGTGCTTGCCGCGTGCGGCGGACTGCTGCCAGCGGAAATCCAGATGGTGAAGGAAATGGTGGCACGATTGAGAAGCGGCAGAGGCAGATAAAAACCTACCACGGAGACGGGGGCACGGAGAAAACAGCAAAAGATTTGCCGCAGATGAACGCTGAGCAGACAGGAGCGATTCTCCGGATTCCGTTCGACTCGCCCTAACTCGTTCCTCGCTCGTGGTGGCTCAAGGTGTCAGGCACGATCACGATTTGTTGCGCGTGATTCGGTGCGTCGCGGCTTTGGGGAAGGCCGTGATCAGGGTTTACTTCTTTTGCTAC
>DATFDA010000379.1:0-12042 GCA_035252525.1 Candidatus Angelobacter sp.
GGAGGTAAAGAAAGATACCGTGGATGAGATTGCCCAGACGATTCTAGGGATGGGCGAGGGCACACGACTCAATATCCTTTTCCCAGTGAGGCAAGCGGCGCCAGCGGCGGAAAAGAAAAAACCGCGGGGGCGCAAAGCAAAAGCTGAAGCGGCAGCCGCAGCAGAAGCCGCCAGCGCGGCCTTGCGTGAGCGGCTGTTTGATCTGCGAAAGAAAGGCTTTGGCCGGCTCTTCCAAAACGAACAGGTATTTGAGTTCGCCACTCCTGAGTCGTTGCTGGACATTGATTTCAGCCAGCCGCTCTATGTTCTGGTCGATAGGATCGCCGTTGCCGCTGACCAACGATCCCGCATCGTGGATGCAGTGGAGCAGGCATTCCGCGAATCAGGTGAGGTGCTATTCCTGACGGCTCCGCGCGAAGGAGAAGAGGCGCAGCAACTGCGCTTTTCCGGCAAATTTGAATGCAAGAATTGCCACACCGTGTACCAGGAACCCGAGCCCAGACTGTTTTCCTTCAACAATCCGTTTGGCGCCTGCCCGCGCTGCCAGGGTTTTGGCAACACGATTGACTTCGATATCAACCTGGTGATTCCTGATCCCACCAGGACTCTGGCCGAAGGCGCGATTGATCCGTGGACCAAGCCCAAGTACCGCACGCTGCACACTGAACTGCGCAAGTTCGCCAAGCAAAAAGGCATCCCAATTGACGTACCGTGGCACGACCTGGATCGCGAACAGCGGCAGATGGTGATGGAAGGTGAGGGCAAGTTCCCCGGCATTCAGAGATTCTTTGCCTGGCTGGAGCGGAAGAAATACAAGTTGCACGTGCGAGTTTTTCTCAGCCGGTATCGCGGCTACGCGCAATGCCCTGATTGCGGCGGAGGGCGGCTCCGAGCTGAAGCCCTTCAAGTAAAGATTGAAGGCAAGAACATCTGCCAGGCGACAGGGCTCACGGTGGAGCAGGCAGCACAGTTCTTCCGAAACTTGAAATTATCTCCGGAAAGGATAGAAATTGCAGGAAAAATTCTGGAGCAGATTCAGGAGCGCCTGAAGTTCCTGAACGACGTTGGCCTCGAATACCTCACGCTGGACCGGCTGGCATCCACTCTCTCCGGCGGCGAAGCCCAGCGCATCCAGTTGGCCACTTCTCTCGGTTCCAGGCTGGTGGGCGCACTTTATGTTTTGGACGAACCTTCCATCGGGCTGCACAGCCGCGACACGGCGAGGTTGGTTAACATCCTGCACGAGCTGCGCAATCTGGGAAATACCATCCTGGTGGTGGAGCATGATCCGGATGTGATGCGCGCTTCTGACCGCATTCTGGACCTTGGCCCCGGCGCGGGCGAAAACGGCGGACGCGTGATGGCTGCCGCGCCTTATGAGGACCTGAAGAAGCTCAGCGGCTCGTTGACTGGGCGCTATTTGAGCCAAGAGTTGCGTATCCAGATTCCACCGATGCGTCGCACTCCGGGCGTGCCGGTCATCCGCATAGAAGGCGCGCGCGCACACAACCTGAAAAACATCAACGTGGAAATTCCTTTGGGGATGCTGGTGGCCGTTACTGGAGTTTCAGGGTCGGGCAAATCTACGCTGGTTCATGATGTGCTCTATCAAGCCTTGGCCGCTGAGAAAGGCATCACGGCTGGTCCGGGACCGGCAGCGGGCGGATTCAAGCGTATCACCGGCGGACAATTTGTGGCGGACGTGGTGCTGGTGGACCAGTCGCCTATTGGACGCACTCCGCGCTCGAACCCTGTGACTTATATCAAGGCGTTTGATTCCATCCGTGATGTATTTGCGTCTGTGGCTGAAGCGGCCAAGCGCGGCTACGCGGCCGGGCATTTCTCGTTCAATATTCCTGGCGGGCGCTGCGAAACCTGCCAGGGAGACGGCACCGTTACAGTGGAAATGCAGTTTCTGGCCGATGTGGAACTGGTGTGCGAAGACTGCAAGGGGACGCGCTACAAGCCGGGCGTGCTGGAAGTGCGGTACAAGGGCAAAAACATACACGAGGTACTCAACCTCACCGTGCGCGAGGCCATGCAATTCTTCTCCGGGCATCCCAAGATCACGGACAAACTGCGGGTGCTGGAGGAGGTTGGGCTTGGATATCTTCGCCTGGGGCAGTCAGCCACTACGTTGAGCGGTGGTGAAGCCCAGCGCATGAAATTGGCGGCGCATCTTGTACCGGTGGGACGTCCGCGCAACTTTGAGCCGGAGACAGAAGAAGAAAAGGAGGCTCGCAAGCGGGCACGGGCGGGTAAGGGCACGCTTTACGTCTTTGACGAGCCCACGACGGGCCTGCACTTTGATGACGTGAGCAAGCTGCTGGCGGCCTTTCGCAAGCTGATTGAGGCCGGCGGGTCGGTGCTGGTGATTGAGCACAACATGGACGTCATCAAGACTGCGGATTGGGTGCTGGATCTCGGGCCTGAAGGAGGCGACCGCGGAGGCGAGGTAGTGATCAGCGGTGCGCCGGAAGCCGTGGCAAAATGCGCCAAGTCTCATACCGGTAAGTGGCTGGCGCGCATCTTACAAAGCGAGAACTCACACGCCAATGGGCATCACTAGCAGCATCGGAGCGCTGTGGCTGGCGTTGCTGTGCATGGTTGCGGGCCAGCAGCCTGCGACAAGGGGTGCACCGGAACCAGGGCAGCATACTTCGGCAGCGCAGGAGCTTGCAGATGCGGAGGCGCTGCTGCAGCAACAGCAGTATGCGCCGGCAGCGGAAAAACTTCAGACCGTTGTCAGCCGCAACGCCGGCAATCCACAGGCATGGTTTGATCTGGGCTTTGCCCAAAGCCATCTCAACAAACCTCAGGATGCAGCCGCTGCCTACAAGAAAGCGGTTGATCTGGCGCCAAAGTGGTTCGAGGCGAACCTGAACCTTGGTATCGCACTGGCCAAATCTGGAGATGCTGCGGCGGCTGTGCCGGTCTTGAAACATGCGGTAGAGTTGAAGCCATCCAGCGGAGGAGACCAGTCTCTTGGGCGTGCGTGGCTGTCACTCGCCCAGGTGGAAGAGCAGGCCTCGCCCACCGACGCGATTGCGGCTTATGATCGCGCGGCGGCTTTGCTACCGAAAGATTCCGACATTTATGTAAGCGCGGGGAACGTTCTGGAGAAGACCGGGGACCTGGCCGGAGCGGAGCAACGCTTTCAGCGGGCGGCCGAGATGGGCAACGGACAAGGCATGTCGCGGCTCATCAACATCCTGGGAAGGCAGAAGCGTTATGCTGATGCTGCTGCGTGGTTGCAGAAATATGTAGCGCAGAACCCGCAGGATGTGAACGCTCGTGTGCAGCTTGCCAGGCTGCTGGCTTCGCAGAATAAAATTGCCGAGGCCATTTCGACGCTACAGCCGGTGAGTGGAGCGGGATCTGATCCGGCGGTGAGTCGCGAATTGGCGGAGCTTTATCTTGAAAACAAACAATATGCGCAGGCGAGTCCGCTCTATCAGCAAGCGATCTTAGGCAGTCCGAATGATCCGGAGCTGCACTTTGGGCTTGGACTCGCGCTAATGCACCAGTTGAAATATGCTGAGGCGGAACAGCAATTTCTGCAGACGGTGAAGCTCAAGCCGGATGACGCCGAAGCTTATGACAACCTGGCTTATGCGGCGCGCGAAAACAAGGATTACGTGCTCGCCATCAAGGCGCTGGACGCGCGCAGCAAATTTCTGCCGGAAGACGCCAAGACGTACTTCATCCGCGCTACTTCTTATGACAGTCTCCGTATGGTGAAGGAAGCCATGGCGAACTACAAAAAGTTTCTGGAAGTGGCCGGAGGGAAGTATCCTGATCAGGAATTCCAGGCGCGGCACCGGTTGAAGGCGCTGCAACCAGACTGATGCGTAAGCTTCTTTACATTCTGATCGTAGTCTCGCTCTCGCTTTCAGCGTTGGCGGAGAAGAAGACCGTTGACCAGCTCAAGGCGGAGGCAGAAAAGAGCAACGGCGGCCATCAGGCGGAACTCTACGCCGAATTGGCGGAGCGTCTGGTGGATGTGGCCGATCAGCAGTTCACTGCCGGAGATTCCTCCAAGGGCCAGAATACGGTGCAGGACATCCTGGCCAGCGCAACCCGCGCGCATTATGTGGCGGTGAGTTCGCGCAAGAAGCTGAAGCAGGTTGAAATCCACCTGCGCGAGGCACAACGGCGCCTGGAGAACATGCGGCGCACACTGGCTGCCGTAGACCGGCCTCCGGTGCAAGACGTGGAGAAGAAGCTGGCCGACTTTCGCCAGGACCTGCTCAACGTGATGTTCGCGCCGAAAAAGAGAAAAATCCTATGAGCACGGCAAAAAAACTTGCTCTGATTGTTCTGGTGCTGACCACGGCTCTGGCGTTCGCGCGCAAGCGTGACCCGTTGACGGACGCGGAAGCCGACCAGTTGCGGCAAGTGGCCCTGGAGCCGCAAAAACGCCTCAAGCTTTACATTAAGTTTACTGAGGCCCGGCTGGACAGCATTGACCAGGCGCGGAGCGATCCCAAGCAGGCGCAGGGACGCGGACCAGCTATTCATAATCTGCTTGAAGATTTCACGGCGTTAATTGACGAAATCAATGACAATCTGGACCAGTATGAAGGCCGCGGGCTGGATAAAGATCAAACCAAAGATTTCCATAAAGGCGTGAAAGAGGTAATTACGGCGGAGCAGCGTTTCCGCGCTCGGCTGCGCACGTTGCGTCACGATATTGACACAGACCCGCAGACAAAGACCGAATCGCGCGATTACATGTTTGTGCTGCAGGATGCGGAAGACGCTCTGAAGTCCAGCCTGGAAATGGCGCAGGACTATGCTAAAGAAAAAGATGAAGAGAAGCCTGCAGGAAAACAGAAATAGTACGGGTAGGCGAAGTTTCGTTTTCCTAAGCCGCAGTTCCTATTTTTCGGAAACATCAGTATTGAACCCAAGACTTTCCAATCTTTTTGAGCTGGTTTATCGTGAGCTTCGCCCGCGGGCGCCTTTACCCGAGTTTGAGGTGCGGTTCTTCCCTTTCAGCAATCTGAACAATACCATCCGCCTGCGGCAGGGGCGCGTGCTGGTACGGCTCTCTGATTTGTTAGAGGCCGCGCCGGAGCCGGTACTTCATGCAATACTTCACATCCTGCTTGCCAAGTTGTACAGAAAAGAGATTGATGAAGCGTATGCGGCGCGCTACCGCAAGTTCGCGGGCACACAGGCAATTACTGAGAAGATGCGCTTGATCCGGCAGATGCGCGGACGCAAGCGGATTGCCGGAGCTTCCGGCGAGCACTATCACCTGGAAGAAATTTTTGAGGACCTCAACCGGCGCTTCTTCCACGGGCTGATGGGCCGTCCGCAGATGACGTGGAGCAACGGCCACTCGCGTTACAGCCTGGGCCACTACGATCCGGCACACAATACCATCGTGGTCAGTAAGATTTTTGACCAGCCACACGTACCGCGCTATGCGATTGAATATCTGGTCTATCATGAGATGCTGCATCTGCGGCATCCCGTGAAGATGCGCGGCAGCCGGCGCTGCGTGCATTCCAGGGCGTTTCAGGAAGAGGAAAAGCTGTTTCCGCAACTTGCCGAGGCGAAGAAGTTTTTGAAGGGGTTGTAGTACCACATGATCTTCGGCTTGCTCAGCACGGCGGTGTTACAATCCATCTTCTCCAAACACCTGGTTCTGAAACCGCACCGATGAAAGTTCTTCTCAGCCGCGAACAGATTGCCGAAGCTGTGGCCCGCATGGGGAAACAGATCAGCAGGGATTTTGCCGGCGAATCGGTGGTGCTGATTGGCGTGCTGAAAGGCGCGTGTCTTTTTCTGAGCGACCTGGCACGGCAGATTGAGCTGGATGCCACATTTGACTTCATTGCTGTACGCAGCTACGGCGCCAAGAAGGAAACTGCCGGCGAAGTGCAACTGATCAAAGACGTAACCACTCCGTTGCGCGATGTAAATGTAATCCTGGTAGAAGACATTCTTGATACCGGCCTGACGCTGACGTTCCTGCGCAAGCACCTATGCGCGCATCAGCCCAGGGCGTTTAAGATCGCTACGCTGCTGGATAAACCCTCGCGCCGTGCAGCTCCCGTCCAGGCTGATTACGTGGGCTTTCAGATTGCTGATGAGTTCGTGGTTGGCTACGGGCTGGACTTCGCCGAACGCTACCGGAATTTACCGGACATCTGCGTTCTCGAATCGCCGTGATCGCACGTGATCGCAACGTGATCGCCGTAATCGAAAACGCAAACCCAAAACCTTTGAAACACGGAGGAACAGAGTAAGCAGAGGGAAATAAGAAAAGCATTTGCACAGGCGGACACAGATGAAAGAAGTATTCAGCGCCCAGCATTCAGCCCTGCTTAATCGCGTGTGATCCAGGGCTTTGCCGGGACAGGGTCGGAAAAGCAAAAACACAGCATTTACCGCAACGGGCGCAACGGAAAGCAGGGCTTTACCGCGGAGAACGCAAAGAGCGCAGAGAGATCAGGTAACTGGAAAATACCCTGCATTGCACGCGTCTTTGTCTTGCTCCTGGGCAATGCTGCGCCGTTACGATGCATCTCTCGAAATACCAGAGATTCGCTCCGCCAGTTCCATTCCAATGCGTCCAAAATCAGGCGTGCCGGGATCCCGGTGCGGCTCCGCTCCGGCCTTCAGGGGACGGCTTCGAAGATCGCGATCTTTGCCGCGGGTGCGCCGTTCTCTTCCTGCTCCGGCGCGTAAACCCTGTGATTGCTCAGATTGATCGCCAGGCTGTGGACCTTCTTCTGCACCGGCACGTCTCCCAACTTTCGGAAATGGGTTGTATCGTCCTCCTGGAAGATCGAAATGGCGCCGTCGTAGCACGCCACGTAGATGCGCTTCAATCCTGGATCAAACGCGATCACGTCACCGCCCCTGGCTTGGGGAAAGTACGCGATCGGCCGGTGATTGTCGAGGCTAAAAACCGTCATCAGATCGTTATCTTCGCAGGACAGAAACGCCAGCCGATTCTCGCTGTCAAGCGCCATGCCGTGATTTCCCTTACACCGGCCCACGGGATACGTGGCAATCTGCTTGTCTGTTGCGGGGTCAATTTCCGCGATGACATCCTTATCCTGCAGATTCACGAAGATGCGTTTTGAGACGGGATCATAGCGCGGGTTGCCCGTTTCGCTGGCGAAGTGGAGCGTTGTGATCACCTCGTCTTTCGTGACATCCACCACCGCCTCAGCACGGGCACGTTCGTCAGAAACGTAAACTTTGTGGAAGGGAGCTGCATAGGCAATGCCATCCGGTTTGGATTCGGTCGGCAGCTTCTTGATCAGCTTCATTTCACGAAGATCAATCACGCCGATCTTGTTCTCCTGCCAGTCCGATGTGTATGCCTTGCCCACGTCAGACGCGAGTTCCACGCCCTCAATCCCTGGCAGGCCCTCAAACGTCTTTACGACTTTGTTGCTGTTCAGATCGATGACGTAGAGCAAACCCGCTCCGAGATGTGTTGAAAACAGCAAATGCCTTTCGGGATCGATAGTGAGATAGTCGAATCGCTTTCCTTTAGGTCCGGGCACATCGATGGATCCAATTTGCCGCAAAAGGGAATTGTCATTCTTTGCTGCGCTCACCGTACCGCTGTTTTTCCAGCGCTGCCATAAGCTGGGCGCTTTATGGTTGTCAGTAACAACCAGAAATGTTGCCAGGCCGAAAAGCAGGATGAGGAAAACAACGAATTTCAGATTTGCCCTGTTATGTAACGGCATGAGCGGACCTCCCTTCCGGATGCGACGGCAATCCACAACGGGATTGCCGTCAGCGGCAGGTTACTTGCCCTTCTGAGAATTGGTTTTGTCGAGAGCTGCCCTCAGCCCTTTGGCAAGTTTAACCGCATCATCATTGGCCCAGAAATGCATGAAAAACAGCCGTGGTTGTTCTTCGAGCATGTGGCTGTGCACAGCCGTTACCGCGATGCCATTTTCCTGTAACGCCTTCATCACCGGGTTCACTTCTTTTCCCAGCAGCACAAAGTCGCCCGTGACGGCTGCCTTGCCGTCGCCGGTGGGCTGGAAATTAAGCCCCGTTGCCAGCCCCATTGAACCGGGCACCGACATGCCGCCCTCTGTAATGTGTTCCGCACGTGGCACGCCCACCTGGAAGATGCCGCCGTTCACCTTGCCTTTATGCCCGAGTGCCTCCTCGATCTGCTGCGTGTTGATGCCGATGTCCTGCTGTGGACTGGGCTGCGCGCCTGAATCCGGGCCGGGCGTCTTGGTTTCCGCCAACGCGTCATGCAACGCTTTGGCCAGCGTGGCTGCGTCACCTTTGCCGTGGATGTGCATGTACATTACGCGGGGCGTCTCATGCAGCAGATGGTTGTGCAGCGCCGTCACATCGACCCCGCCGGCGTGTAGTTTCTCCATCACCAGGGCAACTTCATCTTCAGTGAGTACCAGGTCTCCCATCACCATGGCGTTCTTTCCCGGATTGTTAAATGCAGCCCATGAGCCCAGCGCGAGCCCGGGTTTCACCTGCACTCCACTGACAGTCACATTCAGATCCTTGCGCGGCATGCCGTATTTGCGCGCGCCATCCGGCTGGTCCTGCCCAGAACGTCCCATAGCGTCGTCGACAGCCTTCCAATCGGCTGCTGCACTCTTGTTTGATTGTTTTTTCTTTGTTGTTGGGGTTTGGGCCCACAGGAGCCCGCTTAGCAGGGTTAGAACGACTGCGTAAATTAACTTCGCTTTCATTGCTGCTGTCCTTTCTGATTCTGCTTTTCGCCTGCTGACGGTTTGCGAGCGTATTCGAGCAAAGCGTCATAAATCTGGAAGCCATACGTGAGCCGGTCCTCATCGCTCAGGCCGAGCGCGGCGAACCCTTCCGCGATGGCGCGCAGCCCGGACCTTCTGCGGCCACGTGCTCCTCACCTTTGACATCCGCGGCTCGAACGATGAGAGCCAGCCGGCCCAGGCCGGGTGCGTCAAGCTTGTAGTCTTCGATAATGGCTTCAAAGCTGCATCGGTTTCCGCGGTGGTTAAGCTTTACTTGCGGCAGATTGGGCGCGTCAAAGGGTATAGGACCGGATTGAGCTTTTTCCAGCAGCTCTCCTTCGGCCACAAAAAGAAACCGCGCCTCTGGATCAATGAACTTCCTGATCAGCCACGGACACGCGACTCGATCCACCTTAATGTTCTTCCGTGTGACCCATTCCACAGTTGCACCTCCTATAAAGCCGAATACAACCCCTCGATGAGTTCAATGCCCCGGCGTATCAGCTCGTCATCCGAAATCTGCTGGCGTGCCCATCCGTTCAGCACGCGATCCAGGCCGAGACCTTCCTGCCGGCCGAACTTCTCGTCCTCAAGATCGGCATCGTGAATGATTTGCGAGATCGCGCGGACCTTACGGTCTTTAATGGAGAATTCACGAGTGAGCGTCTCAAACGTGCAGTTTTCGCCACGATGCCCGAACCCCTCGCTTGTGAACATGTCGAACGGGATGGCTCCAGGAAACTGGCGTGGATCGGGCGCAAATACAAAGCGGGCGTTAGGGTCAATGAAACGCTGAATCAACCATGCGGACGACACACGATCAATTCCCGGCCGCGGCCGGGTAACCCATGAACGATTCAGGAATTCTCGCCCTTTGCGTCCTCTCCGCTGGTTGCGTTTTGCCCATGATCGGCAGCGTCCAGCATGCTCTCCACTCGTTTGCGCAGCGGGCTCTCGAAGAAATCAATGGCCGCAATGCTTGTCAGCCGCCGCCGCAAGGCCGCAAGCTGACCTGGTTTGTGCGCACGCCGTTTGCGGAGCGCGGTGATCAGTTGCTGGTACTCGTGGTTGCGCGCCTCCACGAACAGATGCGTGATGGTCTCATGAGAAAGCCCGTTGAAAGAGGTCACCTGGGCCACCGAAGCTTCACCTTTGTTTTTGCGTATGATTGCCGCAACCCATTCAAATCGCTCCTGATTGGCCGGGGTGTTTGGCAGGAGATAACCAGAGGTGCGCAGCGGAAGCGCGCCCAATCTCTTCAGCTTGCGCCAAATCTCGACTCGCGCACTGGGGTTCTTGCTGGGAACATTGAATACCAGCAACAGCCATGCACCGGACGCTGGTCGAGGAGCTACAGCCATCGCATTCCGTGTTACAGGTGTAACGATCTACATTATAGGCTATCTGTGTGAAGAGGTTCATGACCCCGGATGCCATGGCTCAGAGCGAATGAACCAGGGGCAGGACTATTTTGTGGTCCGCGATCGTCGCTTTCGCGTCCGCAACGCTATCAGCAGCGGAGCAGGCCCCTCACATTCGCCAAAGGGATCTCAAGAATGACAAGACTCTTCACGGCCGAGGTTCGGGGTGACAGCGCGATGGTATTGGCGGCAATGGAATGATTCCCCAAGATGTCCAAAAACCTAGGTGCGGCACCTTGATGAGATCGCAATCGTGGTCCACCCTGACGTAATCTCCGGCCGAAGGTCCAACAATTGTTGTGGGGGCCAGGGCCGAAGAGTGTAAGGCTTTGGGCTCAGGGGCCCAAAACTGAATCTTATTTGCTCTTGCCCACAGGCGAACAAAAGGTGTATCATAAAAATCGCCTGATGTTTGTTGCTTTCAGGAGATGCCACCGCTCAGGCGGAGAGGCGAGATGGTATTTGAAAACGAGCAAATTGCAATCAGCAGTTGGCAATTAGCCGCGCAGGGATACGCTTTGGGCAGTCTAGAGCGCAACGCCGGCGCTTCGCTCACCATGACATTTTGAGGCGTGGCGAATTTGCGCCGCGCAGCTTTAATGGCTGCCGGAGGCTGACCCTCTGCTGATCAGAAAACAGTAGCGAAGGCTTGCGTGACCCAAGCAAAACCTTGGGTGACCCAGTGGAAGAGTCTGGGTGACCCAGTGGAAATCTCGGCGTGACCCAAGGGTCGATTTGTGAGAAGTCGTTTGCTTTCAAGAAAACCGTCGAAATACCCCCGGCACCCCTGGGGAATCCCCGTGATCGCGCGTGATCGCAACGTGATCGCCGTGATCGGGAAAACAAAACCCAGCGCCGCACGACCCTCTGCTTAAGTCATCGCCGGAGATCAAGCGGGTATCGCCGGGGATGAGTGGGGATGAATGGGGATGAAAGCGGGAGTGGGGAGATGCAGGTCGGGTGATCTGGTGATCGGGTGACCCGGTGATCGGAAAAGCAAACTCATCGGCCAGGACGCACGTGATCGCCGTGACGGGAAACCCAGGGGTCTCACCGAAGAGAACGCAGAGATCGCGGAGGAATTGGGCTGGTGCGAAAGAGGCAAAAAGACATCTCACCGCCACGGACGCAAAGGTCGCAACGGGAAGTCGGTTGGCGGAGTTTTGAAAGGCGGTTATCTTTGCTGGAATGGTGTTTTTTTTGAATGCCAAGGATCCATTGCAAAGCACTGGATAATCACAGGGAAAAATGGTTACAATCCCCCTTGGATGTCACACGTCCTGAGTGATCCCCAGCTTCTTGTGCGCCCGTGGCAGGCCCTGGCCGGCAGCATTGACCATACCCTACTCAAGCCTGAGACTACGAGCGATCAGATTGTTCACCTGTGCGATGAAGCCCGTTTTTTTAGCTTTGCCGCGGTCTGCGTCAGTCCGTGGTGGATTGGGCTGGCGGCGTCGCGGCTGAGCGGATCACCAGTGAAAGTGGCCGCTACCATTGGCTTCCCTCTGGGGGCGAACCACACCACGGTGAAGCGTTTTGAGGCGGAAGAGGCAATCCGGTTGGGCGCCCAGGAACTGGACATGGTGATGAACATTGGAGCGCTGAAGTCGGGCGAGCGCCAGGCGGTGCAGAATGACATTTCCGCGGTCGTCAATGTGGCGCACGCAGCCGGAGCGATTGTCAAAGTCATTCTGGAAACGCCGCTGCTTACGTTGCAGGAAAAGATACTGGGCTGCGAGTTGAGCCTGGCGGCGAAGGCTGACTTCGTGAAGACCGCGACGGGTTTTCTGGGCGGAGCCGCGAAAGAAGATGTTTCGCTGATGAGGGGCGTGGTGGGCAATCGCGCCGGGGTGAAGGCTTCAGGCGGAATTCGCACTGCGGCGGCGGCGCAG
>DATFDA010000380.1:0-4709 GCA_035252525.1 Candidatus Angelobacter sp.
CGGCGAAGCGCACAATTTCTACAGTCGACCGGAGCAAGAACAGCAGGCCATCTGTACTTCTTTGGCCTGATACTTTTAACAACTTCTTTCACCCTGAAATTCCCCAGGCAGGTTTCGCTATCCTGAGTGACGCCGGATTCAACGTCAGCGTCCCCGGCGGCCATCTTTGTTGCGGGCGCCCGCTCTACGATTTCGGCATGCTCAACCGCGCGAAGGAATACCTGCAGAGAGTGATGGATGCCCTTACTCCGGAAATTGACGCTGGAATCCACATGGTAGTGCTTGAGCCGAGCTGCGCCTCAGTCTTCCGCGATGAGCTGCGCAGCTTGTTTCCTGATGATCCACGCGCGCAACGGCTCCGCGCCCAGACTTTTCTTCTCTCCGAGTTTCTGGAGTGCCATGCACCGGGGTACCAGCCTGCCAGAATCAACAAGAAAATCCTGTTGCACGGCCATTGTCACGAGAAAGCGCTCATGGGGATGGGACATGCGGAAGCATTGCTGCGCAAAGCCGGGGCGAATGTGCAGGTCCTCGACTCCGGTTGTTGTGGTATGGCTGGTCCCTTCGGGTTTGAAAGAGATAAATTTTCTGTATCGCAGGCAATTGGTGAGCGGGTCTTATTGCCGGCAGTGAGAGAGGCATCTGATGACACTCTGATCGCCACAGATGGTTTTAGTTGCCGCGAACAGATTTTTCAAGCCACGGCTAAACGCGCTTTCCATCTGGCGGAAGTTCTTTGTCCTGAGCCGACTAGTGACAAATCCTAATTCTTGCGGACATAGATCAGATCGTAGGACACAATCCACGTCTTTCCGCCATCGCTGGAGACTTCACCCAACTGGCGCACTTTGCCGTCAGCAAGCCTGGTGAACGTCATCCTGCGTGCCTGTTGACCGTTCTGCTGCCCGGCATCAGCAAGGTAGCGCATCTGGTTACCAGAGATTTCTCCGGTATAAAGCGTTGTGGTGCCTGAATCATCCACCCAGTACTGTTGCCATTTTTTCAGGGCCTGATTATAGGCGTTGAAGCTCTTGCCTTGAGATCCCTGGCCAGCCCAGTTTTCCAGGATCACGCACCCGCCAAGAATTTTCTGCACACTGCTATCCCCTGCATGCTGGCCTTGTGCGGTCTGCACGTCCCACTCACCCACCCAAAAATCGAATCCCCGGTTCAATTCCGCATCTTCGCAGGGCGTTGCATTTTTTCTGATCGCCACCAGTACTGCCTCAAAGCGGCGTGATTCTTTCAGAGACGTGAAGTCCTGGTCTTGTTCCACTTGTTGCACGTTCCGGTATCCCATTCCGGGTAGCTTTTCCAGCCAGGCCAGTGCATCGTCGGTCCGTCCTGAGCGCGCCAGGGCCGCGGCGGTGTTGTAGGTGCTGAAAACGGGATGGAACTTGAGATCGGCAGAGTGCTGAAAGGCGGCGGCGGCCTCCTGGAATTTATTCATCGAGTACATCGATAAGCCAAGCTGATACCATGCTTCCCCATTTTTGGGATCTGCGCTTGTGATCTTTTGGTACTCCGTTGCCGCCTTATCCCATTCATGGGCCTGGAACGCGACATTTGCTGCATCAGGGTTCTGGGCGAACGCTGCCACCAACCCGAGATGGAAAAAGCAGATTGCAAGGATTCTGTTCACGGGAATGCTCCGCTAAATCAGACGGCCATCAGGCGCAAGGGAAAGCAGAATTCTTTGCTGGTGCTGCTGACAGGCCCGCAACTGAGACATCCCACGAGATGCTCGAAGGCTTCACAATTCCACAGAATGGGGAGGAGCCATGGCCGACAGAACTGAAATTCTTGACCTGCTGCACGAACTAATTCAGACCTGTAAAGATGGTGAAACCGGATACGCACACGCAGCGGGCATCGTCACTGATCCCACACTGAAGGCCTACTTCAGCAAAGAAAGCCTGGAACGCGCACGTTTCGTGCAGGACCTCAAAACTGAGGCGCAGGGTATGGGCGATGAGCCCGACACGTCCTCCAGCGTAGCTGGGACTCTGCATCGTGTCTGGTTCGAAGCCAAAGCGGATATCGGCCTGGGCGACCAGTCGATTCTGAACAGCGTAGAGCAGGGAGAAGACAGCGCCAAAAAGAGCTATGAACAAGCCCTCAAGACCGCACTTCCAGAGGGCCTGCGCGCACTTGTTGATGCTCAGGCCAAAAGCATCTTTTCCGCGCACGATTACGTTCGCGATCTGCGCGATCATGGAGTCCAGGAAGAGACTAAGAAAAGAGAAGTGGCATAAGCCTGCGCAGCACAACCTAGAGCTACCAAAACCCCAGGTGTGTGTCCGGCGCGGCTGTACCAGCAGCTAGTTGATTGCTTGTGCTGCTGCCAGCATTTCTGCCGCGCGAGCGCGCACGCGAATGTCCTCAGTGAAGTTTGTCCAGCGCACTGTACCGGTCCGGTCTACAAGGAATTCCGCCGGACGTGAAATATCGCTTCCCTCCGGTCCGCCCCTGGCGTGCAGCAGGTGATAACGGTGGATTGCGGTGGCATCCGGGTCAGAGAGCAGAGTGAAGGTGTAACCGGCTTTGCGCGCGAGATCGCGCGAAACACCTGGTTCATCCACGCTAATCGCCACCGGACGTATACCGGCCTGCTGGAACTCTGGGAGTTGTTTCTCTATGCCTCGTAACTCGAGGTTGCAGAACGGTCACCAGTATCCGCGATAGAAAACCAGGAGCACCGCCTTGGGCTGCGGGCCGGTCTTGCCGGGACCGACAGGAGAGGCCAGCAACTGAGCCAGTGACACTGGTTGTCCGCTGGTGTCTTTTACTTCGAAATCAGGCGCTTTCTGGCCCACTTGCGGCGCGGCGTTGGCGTCAGGTATGTGCCGCGAAGCGTAATAGGCGAAAAGAGAAAACAAAAAAAGCAGGGAGGAAAGAATGGTGAGAGTCCAGCCAGCTCCTTTGCCGCGATAGACCTCAGGCTGGCGGATGGAGGAGCGCAGTCCTCGAATGAAGAACACTACAGCCACAGCACCCAGAATCAGGTTGAGCCATGGCAGCGCTTGTTGACCCGGAATCTGTGCAAAGAACGGAAGAGATCCGAGCACAAATGCCAGCACCAGAAACAGAGCTCCTAACCAGAGCGACCGGTTTGCACGCTGAATTGGCATTGAGAACTCCCGGGCGATTCTAACAGAGCCGCTGCATTTTGCTGCACCAATTGTGTGCAGCCTGGCGCGGGGCGAGAGTGTCTCTCAATAACAATGTCTCGGCATCCAACATAGGAGACCATGCAAGCCACTTTGCCCACAGAAACGCAGCCACAGCAACTGTCATGGATGAAGAAGAAAGTTGTTATCTGGGGTCTCGCGATTTTGCTGGCAGCCTTAGGCGCTCTGGCTTTTGTGCTCGCGGCCAAGTGGCCTTTCACCCGCACAGCCATAATCCAAAAACTGGAAAAGGCGTCTTCAACACGTGTCGAGATTCGATCTTTTCGCAGCACGTACTTTCCACCCGGCTGCGTAGCCGGGGACGTAGTGTTCCATGCTGCGCTGGCGCAAGCAACCTCTTCCCCGCCAGACCCTACTCCTTTAGCAAGCATCGGGAATCTGGTAATTGAGAGTACCTACAAAGGGCTATTCTCCGCTCCGAAGCAAATTCAGAGCATTAGCCTAGAAGGCGTTCGCATCCATGTGCCGGCGGGCGGCTCCAATCTCCAATCAAGTGGCAGCACGGCCGAGTCACCACTTATTATCCAGACTCTCCATGTCCAGAACGCCGCGCTGGAAGTGGATGGAGATCAGCGCGGGAGAAAGCCTCTTACGTTTCTCATCCGTGAAGCCCTGTTTCGCGATATCGCGCGCGGACGGACGGTCCCGTTCATTGTGTTCGTGCGCAATCCTATCCCTCCTGCCGACCTGAAGCTTCAAGGATGGATTGGCCCGTGGCGAAACGACAAAGGCACCGTGCGCACCATGCCGATCTCTGGCTCCGGGGTATTGCAGCGCGGCGATCTATCAATTTTCAAAAGTCTCGCCGGCACTCTCTCTGCACAGGTAAATTTCTCCGGCACCCTGGCCAGGCTTGACCTTGCTGGCCAAACGCAATCACCTGATTTTGAGGTGAAGGAGAGCGGCCATCCAATTCCCTTGAACACGCAATTTCGCGGGACTGTGGACCTGACGAATGGCGATGTTTTTCTGCCGTCGCTGCGTGCCTGGCTGGGTAAAACTCACCTCGACGCCGCGACAGAGATCACTGGCTTTCCCAAGCGCGTGAAGCTCGACGTGAAACGCGGTGAAGGGCAGGTACAGGATTTGATCCTGCTCTTTTCTCGCGCGCCGCGTTCGCCGATCAGCGGTCCAATCGAATTTCAAACCAGCGTCGCTTTACCGCCGGAGAAACGCACATTCAAGCAGCGGGTCCAGCTTACGGGTGAATTCAATATTGGCCCGGCCCGATTTACCTCACCCAATACGCGGGCCCATGTCAATCAGCTCAGCGAACGGGCACGTGGCGACAAAGATAAAGACGGAGCACAGGGCGAGGAAGTTCTGTCCCGGCTTAACGGAACTGTAAGGCTTGAGGATGGAATCTCACATTTTTCCAGCGTTTCCTTTTTTGTTCCTGGCGCGACTGCCATGATGCACGGCACTTACAATCTGATGAACAAGCGCGTGAACTTCCACGGGACAATGCGGATGAAAGCAGAAGTCTCTCAGGCAACCACGGGCGTGAAATCGGTTTTT
>DATFDA010000381.1:0-5519 GCA_035252525.1 Candidatus Angelobacter sp.
TTAATGCGGTCGGCAACGCCTTGTCGAACTCCTCCACGGCCCGCAAGGTTACAAGATCAGCTTGGTTGGAGAACTGCTCTGCCCGCCCAGGGAAGACTCTCGCGTTCTTCAACTTGAGCGCGTAGATAACTTCGTTCAGAAAGGCCGCCTTCTTTCCTTGTGACTCAATCAAGGTGACGTCAGCAGTTGCGCAGTACATGGCTAAAGGCAGGCCGGGAAATCCTGCTCCGGAACCAACATCCGCCACTGTCCCTTGCCACTCAGGGCCGATCAGGGTTTGCGCCAGGAAGAGTGATTCGCCAAAATGCCGGCTCACCATATGCTGCGGGGCGCGAACAGAGGTCAAGCTGATTTTGCTGTTCCACTTAATCAATATATCGATATATATAGATATATCATTTACCAGCTTTTCTGGCACATCTGCGTAGGGTTGCAAAAGAGCCGCAATTTGGGCTGGTTCCACGCGGTCAATCGTAAATCAAGGCGGACTGTTGCCGCGCGCCACAACGCAGGAAGTGCGGCATCAGGTGATTCGGCGGACCTTGCCGGAACTCGCAGGCAGATCATTGAGCAATTGCTGAACTGTGCGTTTTAACACCGGATGGACCACCTGAGCAGCAATTTCCGCCAGCGGCGCAAGAACGAAACGCCGCTGGTGCATGCGTGGATGCGGCACTTTGAGTTCATCTGTCTCAATTACTTCATCGTTAAAAAAAAGTATGTCGATGTCCACATTGCGCGGCGATCTCAATCCTGTCCGCCGGCGTCCCATTTTGTGCTCAATCTCCAGAATCTTATGCAGGAAATCCAGCGGAGCAAGCGCTGTTTCCATTCCTACGGCACAGTTCATGTACCACGGTTGCGCGGTTTCCACCTCAACCGGCTCGGTTTCGTAATTTAAAGACCGGGAAATCACTGTACCCAGCTCACTCAGGCGCAAGATCGCGGATTCAAGATTGCCTTGCCGGTCACCAAGGTTCGAGCCCAGTGATAGATAAACGGTCGACTTCACATTTGTTCTCGTTCCGCATTGTACTGCCCTAAGGGCCAGTATCCAGGCACTGCAGCAGGGCCGTTACATTGGTTACTTGAGACCACCAATACCTTCGGCTAAGGTATTCCGCATGGCATTGCAAGCTCTCCTCCTCAGCCGCGACCCTGAATGTCAAAAGCTTTTACGCCGCGTGATGGACGCCGCCAACATTGAGCTGGACCTCTCCAGCACGTCTGAGCAGGCGCGGCTGGCTTTGACCCGGCGCAAATATGACGCCTTCCTGGTGGATTGCGATGACGTGCAGAACGGTCCTGCGGTATTGCGCGAGTTGCGCCAGGGAAAATCAAACCGGAGCTGCATTGCCTTTGCCGTGGTGAACGGCCAAACCAGCGTCCAGCAGGCGTTTGAGATGGGAGCCAATTTTGTCCTGGACAAACCCGTTTCCATTGACCGGGCTACGCGAAGTGTCCGTGCCGCGCAAGGCTTGATCATGCGCGAACGCCGCCGCTATCATCGCCATCTTGTAAAAGCCACTGGAGCCATCATGGTTGATTCAGGAGCGGAAGTTCCGGTGAGCATTACCAACATCAGCCAGGGCGGAATTTCCATTGAGTGCTCACGCCAGCTCGACCAGGGAGGCGCAGCCAGATTACGATTCAATCTTCCCGGTACCAGGAGAGCGCTTGACATCAAAGGCGAAGTAATGTGGTCAACGCCTGAAGGACGCTCTGGAATTCGCTTTCAGGTGCTGTCGGTGGACGCGAAGAAGGAGCTGGATGCCTGGCTGGAGAAACGCGCACTGCCACTGGGCAACGGCGCAATGTTTATCAACGCTACGATGTAGTTTTGATTAAGCCTGCCCGGGAACAGGTTCGAGGGCTAGATTTTCCGCCCGATGCGTGGGCTTTTCAACTTCAGTGGTTTCTTCCCAAAGAGACTTGTCGCGAAGGAGCCGCGATACAAGAGCAGTATGCATGGCGTGGCCCGCGCGATCAGCCACAATCCTGCCAATCACCTGACGGCCCAATAGCGCCAGATCACCAATCAGATCCAGTATTTTGTGGCGCACAAATTCATCACTGAAACGCAGCGGGCCATTTTTTACTCCGGAATCAGTCACAACAATCACGTTTTCTTCCGTGGCGCCGCAGATCAGGCCCATGTTTCGCATGACTTTTTCTTCGCGCAGAAAACCAAAGGTGCGCGCGGCCGCAATCTCCTGGCGGTATAAATCCCGCGAGAGATCAACTTCAAAAGACTGCTCGCCGATAGGCTGTGCGAAGTTGATGTTGTACTGAACGGCATAACCGGTGGCCGGATAGGCGGCAATAAACTTGTTGCCTTCCCGGACTTCCACTTCGCGCAAAATGCGGAGATAAGTTCGTTTCCTTCTCTGCTGCCGCAAGCCGGCCTGGAGAATCAGATCAACAAAGGGCTTGGCGCTACCATCCAGGATGGGAACTTCCAGGTTGTCGAGCTCAATCACTGCGTTATCGAGCCCAATGCCAATGCAGGCAGAAAGCAGATGCTCTGTGGTGGAGATGAGTACGCCCTGCTTCTGCAGGCTGGTAGCATAGCTCACACGGGCCACGTTTTTTCCCACCGCCTCCACCTCAAAACTGTCCAAGTCGACGCGGCGGAAGACAATGCCTGTGCCTGCGGGTGCAGGCAGGATGCGCATCTTGACTGGAGCTCCACTGTGAAGCCCCACCCCTTGGCACGAGGCCGCGCTACGAACTGTATGTTCGAAAGGCAAGTTGTTCTAGATGAAGAGATTACACCATAGCCAGCAACTCGCGTTGTGTGTTTTTCGCCACAGTTGTGTATACTTCCTGCTCATTTGGCCGGATGAGAGACCAGCACCGGGGTGAAATACGATTGGGGCGGCCGCACGCCATAGGTTACGTTGAATACGTACTGCTGGCGCACAATCTGCCCGTTGCGAATGATCTCGATGCTATAGGGCGTGTTGATGCCCTGCACCACCCGCCAATTGTCAAAGATTTCGTCCTCTTCATCGCGATCTCGACTTGTGGGGTCGCGAGTAATGAAGATTTTCTCGGCGGGCAGGTGTGTATCCGGAGCGATCAGCAGGCTGACTGATTCATTTTTGGAATTGATCAGCGTCACGCGCTCGGTCATCTTGTTGTTGGCCGATAGAGTCTGGCCTTCGTAAAGCAGCAGCGTTGCGGGATCTTTGAGCCACTCACGAACAATCTTTTCCAGAGTGTAATGACGCCGTTGCAGCGCAAGCCTCACCAGATCGTCTTTTTTAGGATCAAGCGGCTGGCCACCGCGAAAGGTAATTTCCGTGGCCTGATCGTCGATATACAAGTCCGCGATATCGCGTTGTTTGGTGAGTTCAATTCGCTCTTTATCCGGCCACTGCCAGTAGCGAAAATAGACAGTGCCGCCAACCATTACTTCGTTGTGGAAGCGCCCGTAGCGGCCTTCTGTGTATGAATCCTGCAAGCTCAGGTACGCGGGTCCGCCCAGGGCCGCAACCATTTTGTCCAGAATCGCGCGGGCCTTGGTCTGGTTGGATTGCGCTTCCGTTCCGGCATTGGGTGAGACCGGAGCGCCTTGCGGAATTTGCTGCCGGGCTCCTATACCAGTCCATAGCCACAGTAAAAGAAGGAATCTCATCGCTAGTGTTTGTTAATTTCGATGCTGCACAAGCCAGAGTAGCTGCTTCACCCAATTTTATCCAACCAGCACCGCTCCTCCGTTCACGTTGACAATTTCGCCGGTAATAAAGCCTGCATGCGGAGTACACAGAAATAATACAGTGGCCGCAATCTCCTCCGGCTTACCCGCACGCCCAAGAGGAATAGTGCTGTAAACCTTGCGGCTGATCTCCGGATCATGCAGCGCCGGCGCAGCCATATCAGTCTCAACCCAGCCCGGCGCCACGCAATTCACGTAAATACCGTCGCGGGCCAGTTCCGTGGAAAGCCCTTTTACCATGCTGATGATAGCGCCCTTACTGGCGGCGTAATCGCAGTGAAAGGCTTCTCCGCGCTGCCCAGCGGTGGAACTGATAAGGACAATGTGACCTCCCCGCTTCTGCTTTTTCATTTGCGCAACGGAATATTTCACCAGGCCAAAGATGCTGTCCAGGTTTGTGGCCAGCGTGTTACGCCACTGCTCCGTTGTCATCTGGTCCACAGGAACATCCTGAGGCGGCCACACGCCGTGATTTCCAATCACCATGTCCACCCCACCGAACTGACCTACTGCCGCATCCACCAGGTTTCGGGCTGCTTCCGGTGTCGTGAGGTCCTGCTGAACCGCCACACACCGGCTCGGGCCGCCACACTGGTCCATTAAACGCTCGGCTTCTTTAGCCGCGTTCTGGTAATTAAACAGGACGCGCGCTCCCGCATTCACAAACATGCGGACTATGGCGGAGCCGATGCCACGCGACCCGCCGGTAACAACAGCGACTCGATCTTCAAGAGACAAAATGACGCCGTGTGGAGGCATGCTGATTACGATACGGAACGGGCAGTGTTTTTAGCAACCAACGAGCTGAATAGTCTCAGCCGACGGTCAGTTTCGTGGGCCAGTTGCGTAATCCATACGGTCTCAAACTCTCTGGCAACAGCGATTTTTTCCTGATCAGTCTCCGATAGGACCGGCCTTGGCCTTCTTCCATTTCTGAGCTTCAGTGGATGCGGCAAAATCCTGGTCAAACGCGATATCTGCGACGGCCTTGAAGAGCGCAAAGGAAGCACGCGTTCCGCAACGCTTGCAAACGGGAAAGAGCTCTCCTTCCACCGCGAATACCTCGTGCGGCAAACGATGCTGATAATGTGAAGCTATGTAGATGCCTGTGGATGGCACCTTATCACCTGGTCTGAATGGCCCAGTGGGCATGGTTGCGTTTCCGAGCAGGGAACTTTACGATTTTATAACGCGCCAGATCACAAGCAACGACGGAATCGCCTTAACCCGCCATTTTTTGATCCTGACATAAGCAGCAAGTCTGAGTGAAGAGTGGAAACTAAATGTGATACCCGTCGTTCACTTCTGGCCAGACTGCCAGTTTCGAGCGGCCTGAACCAGCCATTCAAACAGCTTTCGTGAAGTCGCATCTCGTTCAGCGCTTCGCTCGGGGTGCCACTGAACAGCCAACACCGGATGCTGAGGATCAATGCCTTCAATAGCCTCAATGATTTGATCGTCAGGGCATCGCGCGGCCACACGCAAACCATCTCCGAGCTTCTCTGCCGCCTGATGGTGGCTGGAATTTACCGGAATATGCTGTGAGTCCTTGCCTGACAGTGATCCCAGCAATGAGCCGGGTGCAATCACCGCCTGGTGGGCAACTTCGGCGGAATTGCCTGTATGCTGCACGCGAGTTTCAATATGCTGCACCAGCGTGCCGCTACGCCAGACGTTTAATGCCTGTAATCCGTAGCAGATACCAAGGATCGGCTTGCGCTGGCTATACGCATCCTGCAGCAGCAGTTCATCTGCGGCATCACGTGGCGGATCAGCCGGGGAAGTGGCTGGATGCTTC
>DATFDA010000382.1:0-3514 GCA_035252525.1 Candidatus Angelobacter sp.
CGATAATCACTGCGTGAAGCAGCAAAGATTCCGCAATCGGGGCAAAGCGTTTACAATAAAACATGATTCATTTTCCAGTCCCAGAAGCCCTCACATTTGATGATGTATTGTTGTTGCCGGCGCATTCTGATGTGGTTCCGGCCGACGCCAACACACAGACCCAGCTCTCACGCAACATCCGCCTGAATATTCCCATCATCAGCGCCGCCATGGATACGGTGACGGAGTCGCGCCTGGCTATTGCCATTGCGCAGCAGGGCGGGTTGGGAATTGTGCACCGGAACCTTTCCATAGAGCAGCAGGCGGATGAGGTGGACAAGGTAAAGCGCTCTGAGAGCGGGATGATCATGGACCCGATCACGCTCTCGCCTGATCACAAGATCGGCGATGCGCTGGAGTTGATGCGGCGCTACAAGATCTCCGGCGTGCCTGTGACCAAAAACAAGAAGCTGGTGGGCATTCTGACCAATCGCGATCTGCGCTTTGAAACCAGGACGGATATCCCCATCGGCCAAATCATGACCAAAGAAAATCTGATCACAGTTCCGGTGGGCACAAGGCTGGAAGATGCGGAAAAGATTCTCCACGAGCACCGCGTAGAAAAACTGCTGGTGGTAGACGACAAGTACAACCTCAAAGGCCTGATCACGGTCAAGGACATCCAGAAAAAGTTGAAGTATCCCAATGCGGCCAAAGACGAGCATGGCCGGCTGCGCGTGGGCGCGGCCATCGGCGCGACGGGAGATTTTCTGGAGCGGGCGCAGGAAATGGTGAAAACCAAGGTGGACGTGCTGGCCATCGACAGTGCTCACGGCCACTCCAGCCGCGTGATTGAGGCAGTAAAGCAAGTCAAGTCGAAGTTTCCTGACGTCGATCTGCTGGCCGGAAACGTGGGCACGCATGAAGGCGCGTGTGAACTGGTAAAGGCAGGAGCGGATGCGGTGAAGGTAGGCATTGGTCCCGGATCGATCTGTACCACGCGCGTGGTCACGGGCGCTGGCGTCCCCCAAATCACGGCGATTGCCGAAGCTGCGCGGGCCTGTCGTGACGCGAAGGTGCCGGTTATTGCTGATGGAGGCATCAAGTACTCAGGTGACATCAGCAAGGCGATTGCCGCGGGAGCCTCGGTGGTAATGATCGGATCACTGTTCGCCGGGACAGATGAGAGCCCGGGGGAAACGATTCTCTATCAGGGTCGATCGTTCAAATCATATCGCGGGATGGGATCGCTGGCCGCTATGGCATCTGGCTCCAGCGAACGCTACGCGCAAAGTGTGGACGACATTGCAGCGGAAGCGATTATTGAAGATGGCGACGGGCGCAGTAACCGGCTAAACAAACTTGTTCCTGAAGGAATTGAGGGCCGCGTGCCGTATCGGGGTACGCTGGCGGCCATGATTTATCAATTGGTTGGTGGATTGCGATCCGGCATGGGCTACTGCGGCACCAACTCCATTTCTGACTTGCAGCAAAAGGCACGCTTTATTCGCATCAGCGGCGCGGGACTTCGTGAGAGCCACGTGCATGATGTGATCATCACGCGTGAAGCGCCGAACTATCAAGTTGAATAAGCGGGCAGGTTGAATAGCGGGCAAGTTGAATAGGCGTGCAGGTGGAATAGGCGGGACCATTTTGCCTTGGCAAGCACTGGAAAGGTCTCCGGCAGGCTCGAAGCAGGGCATCCTGCTGTGGTGGATTCCAACGCTGGTTTGGCTGGTTGTGCTGGCGTGCTTCTCAACGGACGCGTTTTCTGCGGACCATACCGGCAGCTTTCTGCTAAGGCTGATTCATGCGGTTTATGGCGATATTTCATTTCAGACGCTTCAACACATCAATTTTGTGGTGCGGAAGTCAGCGCATTTTTTCAGTTATGGATTTTTGAGCTGTGTGGCTTTCTTTGCCTGGCGCGCCACGTTCCCCAGCGGAAAGCCCTGGCACTTGCGCTGGAGCGGCTTGGCGGTATTGATGTCGCTGGCAGCGGGAGCAGGAGATGAAATTCACCAGAGGTTGGTGGCATCGCGGACGCCCTCCAGCCATGACGTGATGATTGACGTAGCCGGCGGAGTCTTCTTTCAGTTAGTCATCTATCTGCTCATCCGACGGAGGAGCCTCAGGTGGGAAAGCCTGCCGCGCTAGTTAAGCAAAATTGTCCCAAAAGAACTCTGCCGAGAGAAGTGGAATGTGAGGAAGAAATTTTGGTCGCGAGCAGCAAGGGCCAAAACAACAACCCCGCAGCTTGCGCCACGGGGTTGCCGGTAGTCTGTTGGGATTGGCTGAAGGCGCGGAGGCCTTTGCGAACACCAACTTCGCTAGGACTTAAAGACTCACGCCTTAAGCCTCAGCCACCTCACGTTTGTCACTACAATCAGAACTTTTCATTTTTTGGATCGCCCTCCTTTCCCGTGTATTTTGATTCTAGGGCCTCTTTAATTTGAAGTCAATCATCTGAATGCATACATCTTGCTGCAGTATCGCCCACCGGCAGTTCACGGCGTCGATTGGCACAATCGGCTGCAGTGGAAAGGTGCTAGGCTGATCTGGATGCCCGAGCTTTCCGAGCGCCGCAACGACTTCCACCAAAGCGGGCTTGAATTCATCAATACCGAACTTGATACTGGACTTACATTCGTCCGCATTGCCCTGGGAGCAAGGGGCCGCAACAAAATCGAGCGCAACCGTGTGAACGCCCGCAAGGCGTATGATTCCGCCCTCCACTTCCTTCCCACCGCCAGCCTCAGCGCGCAAGAAGCGCGCATGGTCAAGGAAAAGATCGCTTCCCTGGAAGCTGGGTTGACAAAGCTCGGCGAAGTGCTCTAACTAATGTTCTGCAGACGTGAACGTGTTTGAAGCACCCCAATTCTCCTCGCGCGCGCACTCATCCAGTCACTAGCTGAAATCGTCGGATTGAGTTAGAAGAGTTGCATGACTCACGCGCAACTTGTCCGGATGGGGGAAGACTGGCTTCGCCGGCGCTACCGTTGCGGCGTTGTTCTTTCTGAGCAGTCCTGCGCCAGCGGAGAGACGCCGGACGTAATCGGTTGGAAAGGGAACTGCCGCTCTGTCCTGGTGGAATGCAAAGTCTCGCGCGGCGATTTTCTGGCTGATCACGAGAAGTCTTTCCGGCGCAATCCATCCGACGGCATGGGCTGTGAACGGTTTTATCTTGCGCCCCAAGGGTTGATTGACAAGGCAGAACTTCCGAAGGGCTGGGGATTGCTGGAGTGCAAAGGCCGACAGATCTCCATAGTCCAGAAGCCCGCGCGGCAAAGTCAGCGGAGCGAAACCGGCCTGATGTGGGAGATGAACCTGCTGCTTGCGAGTCTCCGTCGCGTGGAGGTGCGGATTGAGCCGCAGACGATTACCGACTTCCTCAAGTGGAAGAACCGGCTCATGGAGTACAACGGCGGCCGCTTGCCGGAAGGGATTGTCTCACCTGATCTGGAGCCGAATGTCCACCTGACGTAGCCCGACCGCTCTGCCCAAGCTGGTCCGTGCTGCTTTCAGTAGTCAAAGC
>DATFDA010000383.1:0-6808 GCA_035252525.1 Candidatus Angelobacter sp.
GAATGGATTTTGCCTTTGACGAATTCCAGCGGAGAGATGAACGTTGCGCCGGTCAGGTCGCCAGCCGCCATGTCTTAGAGCCTCCGGGTTGCTGAATAATAACTATACGATGAATAACAGGACGGTGGCGAATCATGCGGCTCGTGGGGATGAACAGGCTTACAATCCAGGTGTGGGAAAAATGGAGAGACGTATGAAGCGCAGAATTGCTCTTTGGACGTTGGTTGGATTGGCGGTTGCTTCTGCCTGGGTCATCTTCGGCTTACTTACTTGGCCGCATTACAACCTGGGGCAATGGACGATTACCGCCATCACAGCTCCCTCAGCCTTGCTGGGCCGGATGATGCCGCTTTCGTATTACTGGTTTATTCTTTTCAACGGCGCGTGCTATGCGGTGGTTGGGCTCGCGATTGAGATCGCGCGGCGCAGTTTAACAACACACACCTTCGGTACGCGCGTTCCCTGACGGTCCTGAACTGCGAATGGCAGTGACTTTGCATCAGCCACTGCCACTCTGATTGTTTCTGATCCATTAGTTACCAGTAGGTCAGCGAAACCTTGTCAAGCCACGTCGAGTAAGAGTCCATGTGCGAGTTGCCATCCATCTGGAAGGCGACGTTGATTTCGCTTGCCGTGGATGCCTTGGCGGGATAGCTCTTGTTCACATAGTGCGTGACGCCATCAAAAGTAAATCCAATGTAGGTTACGTCCGTGGCAGTGCGTTGAAATTCCCACGTG
Source organism: Candidatus Angelobacter sp. (assembly GCA_035252525.1). Taxonomy (GTDB): domain Bacteria; phylum Acidobacteriota; class Terriglobia; order Terriglobales; family Acidobacteriaceae; genus Angelobacter. Next base: position 739 of record DATFDA010000383.1, read on the forward strand.
AGATGGTGCCAGGTGAGGGCCGCAGGCATGGCACAAGAGATCCCGGTGCTGAGCCACTTTCCGGCTGCGTTGCCCCAAACGTCCCAGTGACCGCCCGCGCCATCATGGATATTGCACTGCGTGCCGAAGATGAACTTGTGTGCCTTGTCTGACTGGTTCACGTCAAATTCCAGCGCCTGCGCATATTGTGGAGACTTCAAATAGAAGTAAAGATCGTATTTGAAGTGAGTGATGGCTGCATTGGCGCCAAGCTGCTTCCACCAGATTGCATCGGAATACGGCGTGCTGCCGCTGATATTGAACTGCGCCGCTTTGGAATCAAGCGATGGCGATAAGATGTTCTCCGCCATCGAAAAAATCGCCACTGGACCTGCGGCGTTAGCTCCGGCACAGACAGTACAGCTTTCCCAGGATGCCATTTGATCAATATCTGACTTCACAATTGCCGTTGCCGGAGGCGTGGGCAGGCCGGAAGTCGGAGTGGGCGAGGGTGATGCTGAAGGCGTGGGACTGGGAGAAGCTGTGGGCGTGGGAGAGGGAGTGGGAGTTGGCGTGGGACTTGCCGTTGTGCCGCTCACAGAGAAAGATACAGATTGCTGCGAGCTTGCTCCGCTCGAATCCCAGGCTTTGATTACTGCAGTGTGGTTTCCTGAAGCGATTGCCAGAGAAACATCGATCTTTCCGGTGGTGGAGTGATAAACATCCACGCTATCAAGATAGATTCGCATTCCGGTGATGGGATTTGAGGAGCTGGCCGAGGCGAGGAAATGGACCGGCGACCCGCTGGTGGCTCCCGCTGCCGGACTGCTGACGCTGACGGTGGCAAAGGCAGCAGCGGTGAAAAAGGCACAAACACACAACAGGCGGAGAGTTTTCTTCAATAAAGTTTCCAAGGCTTTTTACTTTCCTGGTGGGATTTGGGGAGTGTAGCGAGTGATCTACTCTGGCTCCACAGGAAAAGGCTTGTAGTACGAGTGGCACAAAGAAAATAGTACGAAATAGCCACTGTCGCTTAGCACCATCGGAGGGGAAGAATTTGGTCGCATTCCGACGTGAAGGGGATTAAAATATATTTATGTCCACAATAGGTGATCCAAACGTCTCATTATTGTCGAAAACTGCCGATTTTTACCGCCGCTCCATTGAAAACTACACTGAGTACACCAAAACGGAACGCAAACCTCGCACCAAAAGGCAGCTCCAGGCCCGCCTGAAAGTGATTCTCCAGGAAATTGAAGCCAGCAGAGGTGTCGAGGCCAGCTAGCTGCAATTGCACTGAATCCAGTGCAGCGCTCCTGTTCGGCAACGCGCTCTTCTCAAATTTTTAATTTCAGAAGCAATGGGTTTTTGCACCCGGCCATGACCTCGCGGCATCGATAAGCGATGGAGGTCATCATGTACGTTGTCACCGGAGCTACAGGCAACACAGGACGTGTGATTGCCAATCGCCTGCTTGATGCCGGGAAAAAGGTTCGCGTCATCAGCCGAAGCGCTGACCATCTGAAACCCTTTACGGCACGCGGAGCGGAACCCTTTGTTGCTGACCTGAACGATGAGGCGGCATTGGCAAAAGCGTTCACCGGGGCGGAGGCTGTGTATGCCATGATTCCGCCGAATGGCGCCAGCCAGGATTTCCGCGCCGAACAGCAGCGCGTGACTGAGGCGATTGTCGGAGCCCTGCAAACTGCAGGCGTAAAACACGTGGTTTCCCTCAGCAGCGTAGGCGCGGACAAGCCATCCGGCACCGGACCAGTAGCCGGACTGCATGAGCTTGAAAACAGGCTGAACAAAATCGCCGGCCTGAACGTTGTACATCTGCGCCCAGGGTACTTCATGGAAAACACGCTGGGGCAGGCTATGGCGATCCGGGCCATGGGCAAGATGGCAGGGCCGCTCAAAGGCGACCTGAAGATACCTTTCATCGCCACGCACGACATTGGCAACGCAGCGGCAGATTTGCTGCTGAAGCTGGACTTCAAAGGACAACAGGCGCGCGAACTGCTCGGGCAGCGTGATCTAAGTTACAACGACGCGGCACAGATCATCGGCAATAAGATCGAGAATCCGGGACTTCAGTATGTGCAATTTCCGCCGGAGGAGATCAAGCCGGTGTTTATCCAGATGGGAATGTCAGCCAACATCGCTGACCTGATTCTGGAGATGTCAGCGGCGCTCAATTCCGGTCACATGCGAGCACTGGAACCGCGAACAGCCAAGAACAGCACGCCAACTTCTTATGAAACATTCGTTACGGAACAGTTCCTGCCGCTGTATAAGAGACAGGCAAGCGCGGCGTAAGAGACTTGGGCAAATTTTTCTTCTTTTCCGGGGCGCAAGCCCCGGTTTCCTTTTGACGAGAGAGGTTTCGTCGAAGAGGACGAACACGGCGGCCAAACTATGGTCCTGCAACAAAAAAGGAGCCCGAAGCACGGGCTCACTTAGATCAGTTTAGCCGAGCCTAGCAGGCGTCGCCATCACGGGCGCCGGTCAGGGGATTGACACTGCAGACGAAGGTTTGGACTCCTCCCTTTATTTCCTGCAGCTCCTGTTCAGTTACAAGGCGGGCGCCGGTCCGGCCCAGTACTCGGTTCTCTTGCGAGTTCGACATTGAATGCTCCTTTTTTGGATGTATGTCTAGCGTCAGGATTATAAGACCAGGGAAATGAGGCAGAGCAGACTGGAAAGGCCGTGTTCGGATTCTGTGAACGGGTGAGCCGGGCCTGAAGGATGCGCCGCCGCAATTCCCAAAATGGGAAACGCTTACAGTGCTTTTGCCATGTGGACAATGCGGAACTCATTGCGCATGGACCACTCAGGGGAGCCGGGTTCGGTGGAAACAACTCTGTAACCGGCGCGAGCGTAATAGGGCAGCAGCTCAGTGCGGAAGTCGCCGGTGGTGAGCGTCATCTCTCTGCAGCCCCGCTGTTTGCAAAATCCTTCAACATGCTCGCGCAGGGCGCGTCCGATTCCGTTGCGCTGAAGCGTGGGATCAACCGAGAGCATCCCGAAGTAGCCAGTCTGGCCGTTGATCCGGACGTAAACGGTGCCCACGATCCGGCGATTCTCTTCAGCCAAAAAGAAAGTGTTTCCGGAGGACATCAGTTGGCGGACGTCTTCAGTTGATGTGCGGTCACCGCGTAAACGAAACGGGCGTTCAACTTCAAAGGCTGCATTGATGATTCTTGCGACCTCGTCTGCCTCTTCGATAAGCGCAACGCGAATGGTGAACATAGCAGAATAGATTCGGGAATGTGGGTGGGTGATTCAGGCGCAGATGAGGCCAGAATCCTGGAGTGCCGCTATCCACCAGCCGATCTCCAGAAATGGATCCCGCGAACCACTCAGACATGGCATAGGAGTTTCCTTTCATTGACTGCGTATAAGCAGCAACTTACAATACGCAGCAATTAAGAAAACTTACCTTTAAATCATAGGGCAAGCCCATTTCTTTGAGAGGCAGAATGAAGATGCAATCGTCCGTCCACCGTCGTACAGGAAGAAGTGCACGTAATATCCAGCCTTTGGTCTTGTTGTGTTTGGCCATGGTGGCGCTGATTGCCAGCGCTTGGGCCGCTTCAGAGCCATGGCGCGACAAGGACTACAAAACCTGGACCCAAGACGACGTGCAGAAGATCCTGTGGGAGTCACCATGGGTGAAGATGGTGGAAGTGAGCGCGCCCTGGCTGAAGGGGCGCACGCAATACCTGACGCCGATGGCAGTTGATTGCGACGGGCGTCCGGATATGAGCCGCAACGACCGTACGCCGACCTCGTGGGCGCTGGGCAACAATGATTCAATTGTGATCTACCAGGTGACGTGGCAATCGGCGCGGACGGTTCGGGCAGCCAAGCTCCGCCAGGCCCTGTTGTGCGGCCGCGGCAATGCCGAGCGCGGTGATGAAATGCTGGAAGACCAGCCTGACGATTACATCATTACGGTACACTCCCCGGACATGAGTCCATTCAAAGGCATGGACGAAGACGCTCTGACCAGGGCGACCACGCTCTGGCCGAAGAAGGGCAAAAAGATCAATCCGGAATCAGTTTCCATCCAGCGCTACAACGGTGGCGGCATGCCTTATATGTTGACTTTCAAATTTCCGCGCAAAACTGACTCAGGCGAGCCGCTGATCGGCAAGGATGAAAAGGAAGTTGAGTTCGCCAGCCAGGTGGGCAAGTTTACACTGAAGACCAGGTTCCAGATGCAGAAGATGATGGTGAAGGACGGTCCGGACCTATAACGTTGGTCGTTATTCTCCTCCGGAAGGAGCGCATTGCGTGCCCGAACAGCATAGAAAGACGCCTGACATCAGGATCATCCGGTGTCCGGGGTGCGGTGGCAAGATTCTGCTGCTGCGGAGCAAGATCTTTAAATACGGCTGCCCACACTGCAAGGGCATCGTCATTCTTTCCCGGCTGCACCTGACGGTCAGCTACGTTCTGGGATTCATTCTGAGCCTTATTATCGCCAAGGCCTTGCAGCTCAGCGTAATGGCTGCGCCGCTATGGATCCCCATCTTTGTCCTCAGCTTTGTGGGGGTGGCACAGCTTGCAGCACTAGTGATCTCTCCCTATGAGGTTTACAGGTATGATGCGCAGCCTCCCGGCGCGATAGCGCGCAACCTGGGACTGTTTCTGGCGATTTGGCTTGGCATTGTGGTCACCATCATGACCAATGGGTACGTGCTGGGATGGCTGGCATATCTCATCGGTTCGCATCGTGACCTGATTGAGAGCATGGATCTGTGGTCTATGCCGCTCGGATTCGTCAATCCAGAATTCGTAGTCAGGCCGGATAAAGGACTGGTGGAAGTGATAGGCATTGTGAGCGCGAACAGCTATTTTTGGGCGCTGGGGCTGATGCTTGTTTTCAAGTTTGTCCACAGCCGCATGCGCCGCAGCCGCGTGACCGAACTCGCGATTTCGGGCACCACGGTGGGCGAAGAAGACGATGGATTGTAGCCTAGACGCTTTGATCCTAGTGGCATTCGTCTGTTTCTAATCAGCTTGCAAAGAGCCGGAAACAAATAGCATCAGGCCTTCGGTTCACTGAAGCAGAGGACGTTGCCGTCAGGGTCTTCGACGTAAAAATCCAGGCAGGCCCACGGTTGTTCTTCAAGCGGCTTGATCAGCTTAGCGCCACGGTTTTCAAACTCGCTGAACAAAGCGCGGATGCCGGAGACGGAGATGTACGCGTCCAGATGTTCGTTGTGTTTCCGGTGCTCTCGTTCACTCGCGAGTTTCGGCGCGCACTTGAGATGAATGGCGAATCCGTCACGGCTGACGCTGGCATAGAAACTTTCATACACAAAATCGAGATTGAAGCCAAGCTCGTCACGATAGTAGGCGATGGCCCGCTCAAGATCGTCGACCAGAAATTGCGGCGCTATTCCGGTAACGCGCGTTGCAGAGTGCAGTGCAGTTGTAGACATGGTAACTCCTTGACACGGCAAGGGCTTGCCAACTCTCGCGGAGTTTACCATGTTCAGGGTGTGCACATGTTGGTCCAGCGACCTTAAGAAACGCGGAGTGGCGCGAGGAAGAAGCACAATCCAGCGCCTGTATGAAGAAAAAGCCCCCGACTCAGCGGTCTCCGGGATGAGTTAGATTTTGGCTGGCAATAACCATCGGAAGACAGGACAGCTTTGGGATCAAACGTACAAACGCAGGTTTGAACGCCACGGGTGACTTGCACCAAATATAATGTGGCCAGGAGAGTGCCTGAATGCGGAAGATCTTCCATTTCCAATCACCCCGTGAGCGTTATATGGCTGATGCCGCTGTGGTCTGGTGCTTTGACCATCGCTTTGACCTGGTGCTGCACAAGCTGTTGAAGAAAATCGGGGTGGAGCGTTTTGATCCCATCCTGGTGGCGGGCGGCGCAAAAAATCTGTCGTCACCCGGCAGCGAGAACGACCGGCAATTTGTGCTGGACCAGGTGCGGAGCTCGATACGCCTGCACGGGACAAAAAATGTGATCCTGATGCTGCACTCAGATTGCGGAGCCTATGGCGGACTGGCGGCTTTCAACAATGACACGGCCATCGAAGCGGAGAACCATCGCCAGGAG
>DATFDA010000384.1:0-3834 GCA_035252525.1 Candidatus Angelobacter sp.
AGGCCTTTATCAGCCACGATCAACGAGTGGTATCGCGTGGCCGTTAGAGGTTGAGGGGCGCCGCGAAATACGGTCCGGCCATCGTGCTGAATTTTGCTGATCTTTGCGTGCATCACATGCGGCGCGCGCACAACCTGGCCGCCGAACGCCGCGCCGATGGCCTGGTGTCCCAGGCAGACACCCAAAACCGGCTTCTTGCCGGCAAAATGGCGAATCAATTCAATGCTGATGCCGGCTTCATGCGGCGTACATGGGCCGGGAGAAACCAGGATGTGGCTGGGATTGAGGTTTTCGATGTCTGTGATTGTGACCTGATCGTTCCGACGCACCTCGACGGTTTCACCCATTTCGCCCAGATACTGCACGAGGTTGTAGGTGAAGGAATCGTAGTTGTCGAGGACGAAGACCATGCAGAGTTAGTTTAGTCCAGGTACGTGCGCTATTCGTAGGCCAAGGCATCGATCGGGTCTTTTTGAGCAGCCTTGAAAGCAGGATAGACTGCGCCGATCATAGCTCCCACAATGGCAATGACGGCCGCCCGCAGAATCCAGCCACCGGTGAACTGGACAGGCATGGTGGGAATAGCATGGCGGATGCTGCCCGAAGCAATCCAACTCAGGATGATGCCCACGACAATTCCAGCCAAAGCCAGCACCAGCGTTTCGCGGAGTATGACTCGCACGATATAACCTTTGGACGCGCCCAGCGATTTGAGAATCCCAATTTCCCGCGTGCGTTCCATTACGGCTGTGTACATGGACTGGAAAATTACGAGGAACCCGATCACCATAGCGATTCCGACCACGGCGTTAATGAAATTATTCAACATGGGAATGTGGTCAGGTGAGAAAAGGCTGACGACATCGCGCATGGTCATAATGCTGTACTCGGACATGCCAGGAATGGATTTGAAATCCTGAACTGCCTGGTCAGCGTACTGCGGATTATCGAGCTTCACGTAGAATGCACTGGCCTTCCCGGGAGCCTCGATCAAGTCCTGCATCGTTTTCATCTGGATAAACCGGCGCGCTCCGCGCCCATTGGGGACAATTCCACAGACACGGAAATCATGATTGAACAAGTTGATGGCTGATCCAACCTTGACCTTGTTGCCCGCGGCGAACAGATCATCCACGATCATGTCATCAGGGCCCTCAAAAGGACCGCCGTGAATGTACTGAAAAGGGCCTCCCACAGCTTCAAACGACTTCAGATCAATTCCGTAGATGATCTCAATATTGGTGGTGGAAGTTACGTGCATCACCACCGGCGCGACGGCAACTACGTGCGGCCGTTTGGCCAACACATCGGCCACCTTCACAGAAACCGACGCACTGTTGAAGGCATTCATCATGGAGGACCCCGGAGGGCGCACCAGTACGTCAGCACCAATCCCGTATTGGCGCGTCTTCGAGTCCCTAAGCATGCCAAGAGAAAGCCCAACAATCAGCAGGATCATGCTGACTTCAATCGCAACAGCCACAATGCTGATCAGGGAGCGAATAGGCCGTTGCGCCAGGTTGGAGATGATCATCCGGTTCATTTGCAGGTCTTTCCCTTCGTCCGAATTTATGCGTAACAGCGCATTGCGGCGGCGCTCACCGTCACTTTAGTTGTGCCTGAGAGCTGCCGCCGGCTGGGTACTGACGCCGGCATTTTTTTCATCCACATTGATCAATTGCGAGCCGGGCGGCTGCTGCAATGAAAACTGATCATCGCGCAGCTGCACATTCACCGTGAGCTTGGTCACGGAGAGAGTGATGGCGTATTCCTCCACTGGGCGCTGGATCTCCACCACACTGGGCAGCATGATGCCGTTGCGCTCGGCAAAGTTCTCATAGTGCGCATAAGTCACAAGCTGGCCTTTTTCATCGTAAATCCACTGCTCGTGTGGCAGCAGGTCCGTGCGGCTGAAGACCAGACGGCGGGAAAGATAGTAGCCGTGCTCGCCCCTGCGGACCACCACCACAATGTAGTCCGGCTGGATGGCGTCTTTGTGGGTCTTGGGATCTTTCACCATCTCTGTGCTCTGTTCCAGCACGGCAATCTCGTTCGGCGGGCCTTCAATGGGGCGGATCAGCAGCGCGTCAAAGATGTCCTGCGGACGCAGGTTGGCCAGAGGCTCGTCCGTGCGCTTGATGGGCGGCTTCTGGGCCGATCCCACGTAAAACTTGTTCTTGGGCGGAATGGACAACTCAAATTTGGCGCCGTCGCTGACCATATCAAACATGCGGTTGCGCACCACCGGCACCAGGCCAATCATCCGCAGCATGTCCGGTTTGCGCACCAGGACATATCCACTGAACGTCCGGTAATCAGTGACTTTGCCCTTCTTTTCTCCTCCAGTGGAAACGCTGAAATCCACATTGGCGCTAAAGCTCTGGAGCTTGGATGAATTGGCGTTGACCCATTGCACCAGCTCTTCCAGCGAAGCCTGTTTGAGCGTGGCTGTGCTCAGCCGCGTAGTCACAGTCCGGGTACGGAAGAGACACCCCGTGAGGAGAGCCGTACACAAAAGAGCAAAGAATAGTTTTTTCCGCGAATATACGACCATGAATAATGAATTCCGTTTCAACGGATAAACACTCTAAGTATATCGAAGAGAACGGCGGCCAAGGGGTTGGATAAGGCGACAAAGCCGGACAAGGTACGGCAGAATCATCGACTTACGCTCTGGGCAACCGCGTGCCGGTAGGCCGCCACGTTGCGCGCGTGTTCTTCCGGGGTGCTGGAAAACCGGTGGTGACCCTGATTGTCACTCACAAAATAGAGATAATCCGTGTTGGCGGGATGCATCGCTGCCAACAATGAAGGCTTGCCCGGATTGGAAATAGGCCCCGGCGGCAGCCCGGTGTGCCGATAAGTGTTGTAAACGGAATCAGATTGCAGGTCAGAGCGGTAAATGGTTCCGCGATAGCGGTCATCGCGCAGGGCCGCGTAAATCACTGTGGGATCGGTGGAGAGAGGCATGCGCCTCTTCAGCCGGTTATAAAAAACGCTGGCGACTTCCGGACGCTCCGTATCCACGGCCGTTTCCTTTTCCACGATGCTGGCCATTGTCACAATGGAATGGAAATCCTGGTTCAGCCCGACCTCATGAGCGGCCTGGTGGAAACGGTGCACCATCACAGCGGCTATATCATGCAATGATTGCGTGCGGGTGAAACGGTAGGTGTCAGGAAATAGATAGCCTTCCAGCGTGGGCGCCTGCGGATCCAGATCGCGAATCAGCGAAACGTCAGTCTGGGCCACGCGCAGGAAATCTTCATGCCGGCCCAGACCGGCGTCTTCCAGCGCATGAGCAATGTCATAGATGTTGTAACCTTCTGGAATCACAACGTAGTGGACATAGATATCGCCGCGTGCGATACGGTCATACACATCGCGCAGTCGCTCAGGATGATCAAACGAGTATTCCCCGGCTTTCAGCGCTTTGTGGCCGTGGCTGTAATGCCACAGAAGGAAGGCGTACTGGCTGTGAATGATGCCGGCCTTCTTCAGTTCTGCGGCAATATGCCGGGCAGACGATCCGGACTTAAGCTGCACCAGCTTTTGCTCGCTGGGACCGGCAGGCAACAGCACCGCATAAGCCAGCAGCGCCACAATCACCACGGCGGCAATCAGAACCAGTTTAAAGAATTTCATCATTCAGCTTGTTATTCGAGCCTTCAGATAGTGCCCATTGTAGCCGTCATTTTGCCCGGCGCATCCGCTGAACTGCGCGGGCGTCTTCCGGATTCGCAATCGAATGTACATGCACCAGAGATGCAACTGGAGCGGCCAATCAGGGCTTACATCATTAGAGCGGGGCAACAACCCGAGGAGTTGCAGCCT
>DATFDA010000385.1:0-3640 GCA_035252525.1 Candidatus Angelobacter sp.
GGCGCAAAGTCGAGCTGCTTGAGCTGCAGCACATTGAACCGTAGGTCGGATGGGAAGCGCTCCGGATAGGTCAGAGCATAAAGGATGGGCAGGCGCATGTCAGTGACGGAGAGCTGGGCCAGAATGCTGCCGTCATTCAACTCGACCATGGAGTGAATGGTGGATTGCGGATGCACCACCACGCTGATCCTCTCGGGGGGCATGTCAAAGAGACGGCAGGCCTCGATGACCTCAAATCCCTTATTCATCAGCGTAGCGGAATCGATAGTGATGCGCTGCCCCATCTTCCAGGTGGGATGATTCAGCGCCTGCTCAACCGTTATGTGTTCGAACTCGGATTTGGGCGTGTTCAGGAATGGCCCGCCGCTGGCGGTGAGCCAGATCCGCTCGACTTCGTTCATTCTTCCGCCGCGCATGCACTGGTGGACCGCATTGTGCTCGCTGTCAATGGGCAGAAGCGGCTTGCCCTGCCTGCGGGCTTCTCGGGTAATCAGCTCGCCCGCGGCAACCATGCACTCCTTGTTGGCCAAGCCGATTTCCTTCCCTGCGCGAACAGCTTCATAGGTCGCTTTAAGGCCGGCCACTCCCACGATGGCGCTGACGACGAAATCAACTTCCGGATGAGTCGCCACGCGAACCGTGCCCGGCTGGCCGGCTGCGATTTCAATTTCGCTGAGCCCTTCAGCTTTGAGCTGCTTGCTGAGTTTTTCCGCGTTCTCCTCTGTGGCCAGCGAGAGGACTTTGGGCCGCCAGCGCCGCGCCTGCTCCAACGCAAGCTCCACGTTGCTGCCAGCAGCCATAGTGACGAGCTGAAAGCGCTGCGGATTTTTCTCGATGACGTCCAGCGTGCTGCGGCCGATAGAGCCGGTGGAACCGAGGATGGCGATGTGCTTCATGGATGATTAACGGCGTTATATAGGAGCGGCCAAAAAAACCATAATACCGGGGCCGCAATAAGCATTGCATCAATTCGATCCAGAATACCTCCATGTCCGGGCAGGAGAGTGCCTGAGTCCTTTACGCCAGCACCTCTTTTCAGTGCAGACTCCATCAAATCGCCGATCTGTGCGGCCACGTTTACACAAATACCAAATAGCAAGGCCAGGTAGATGGGCGGTGCCGAGGCGCCAGCGTCGGCATACATCACGCTGTGGGATGGCATCGCATCCAAGAACACCAATGATTTCCCGATTCCCACAATGAAGTGGAACACAAGGACAGAAACGAGAGTTGCACCACAAAGGGAAGCGAGCGCGCCCTCAACTGTTTTCCCTGGGCTGATCGCAGGAGCCAGCTTGTTTCTTCCGAATGCCCGTCCGGCGTAATAGGCAAAGATGTCACCCGACCACACGACAATCAGAAACACAAATACCATCAAGCGGCCATTTCGCTCATGGCCGACGAGTGACACTTCGCCCAGCGTCACAGCAATGTAGAGGAAAGCAAAATAGGAGATTGCGGCTGAAGGGAGCACATCGCCTAACTCACGAAAGAGCAATCCCGCGGCAAGCAACGCGAGTGGCAAAACTCGAAACCCTGTTACGGCAAAAGTCCAGTCTTCAAGCTGGCTGCCGAATCGAGGAACACCAAATGCGCTGATTCCATGAAGAGCATGGCCAAGGAAATAAAGACCGATGGCGACTTCCACAATGTAGCGTTGCAAATTCCGATGGTTGTGGGACGCTATCCAGAAATACTCGTTCGCCGCCAAGACAGCCACAAGACCGATGAACCCGCTATAAAGCCAACTGGGAGCTTTGAAGAGAAGAAGCAGCACCACCGGGATCAGTACTACCGCGGTCAGGACGCGTTTCATTTCGTATGAAGGTGTCCGTGAAAATGAGGATGTGGCTGTACGCCGTTCGCGACTGGATCATTCAAGCCCCCGTAACGGCGTTCGCGTTTTTGAAATTCCTGGATGGCCTCAAGCAGGTGGGTGCCGCGAAAATCCGGCCATAGTGTTTTGGTCACGTAAATCTCGGCATAGGCCGCCTGCCAGAGCAGAAAATTGCTCAGCCGCATCTCACCGCTAGTGCGGATCACCAGATCAAGTTCCGGCAGGTTCTTCGTATAGAGATGCTGGTTGATCACGTCCTCGTCAATTTTCAGGTGTTGCACGCCGCCGTTGTTGAGCGCTGCGTTAACAATGGATTTGAACGCGTCCACAATCTCCGATCGTGACCCGTAATTCAGCGCCAGCGTCAGCACCATGCCGGTATTGCGTGAGGTCTGTTCTTTGGCCCAGGCCATGCGCTCCTGGACTTCCTGCGGTAGCAGGTGAATGCGGCCGATAAACTGCAGGCGGATGTTGTTGCGCTGCATCAGGTCGAGCTCATTCTTCAAATATCGGTGCAGAAGCTTCATCAGGAAGCTGATCTCGCCAGGCGGGCGGCGCAGAAAATTTTCCGCCGAAAAAGCATAGAGTGTCACCGCGGGCAGGCCGATGCGCGCGGCCGTTTCAATCACGTAACGCACGGATTCCACGCCCTTACGATGGCCGGCGATGCGCGGCAAGTGGCGTCGTTTGGCCCAGCGGCCATTACCGTCCATGATGATGGCTACGTGTTTAGGAAACTGGCTGGGATCAAGCTGGCTGTAGATTTCAGCCTCTTTGCGGTCCAGCCCTGCCGGTATCGGGCGCAAAACAACCTCTCTCAATGAAACGCTGGCAGCGAAATTTCCCGGGCCGATGATGGTTCCCCCCACGGCTACACAGCCGCGAGCCGGGCAACTGCTCTGCTACAATAATCGTAACCTAAAGTATTGCATCGCGAATACTTTCTGGAATGAAGTGGGATGCGCGCGAGTTCCCGGGCATTGCCCGGAAGTAATTTGCAGCTCTTGATACCTGTTGTTGCTGGTATTCCATGCGTGATGCTATAGTTTTGGGCTCCAAGGCTACGATCCTGCGTGTGATCACGAAACCCCATCGCGGAACGAGTTTCCTCAAGCGCTTTGCTGCGCTTACCTGTATTTCACTCGTTCTCCTGCTGGCCGGTCTTGAAGCTACACACGCGCATTCTGACGTAGCCACCGTACGCTCCAGCCCCTGCGCAATCTGCCTTTCAGTGCACGCCAACGCGCCGGTAGCCACCATGCTTGTAATGCCGACTCTGGCAGCGCTGGACACGCTGGTCACGCCATCCCTGATTGAAGGTCACGGAATTCAGAGGGAAATCAGTCTTTTCACCCGCCCGCCGCCCGCCCTCTAGGCTGTCTGTAAGCCTTTGCTTCAATCCAAAATCTGATTGGAGGGGAACTGATGTCCAGGGCATCCCTCTTACTTGCATGCATTTTGCTGCCGAATTTTGTATTCGCGCAGCCCACAATTCCGTTGAGCACATCACGCACCAGCGCGGAGGACGCTGCTGGCAGAAGAACAACCATGGCTGCGCAGCAGAGTCCCACTTCGGCTGCAGCAAGGCTGATCACGCTGGATGATGCGATCCAACTGGCGCTGGCCAACAGCCCCAGCATCAAGGCGGCACGCACCCAGATCCAGCAAAGCCAGGCGCAGGAAATTACGGCAAATTTGCGCCCGAACCCAGTGGTAGGCGGTGATAGCCAGTTTATTCCCTTCTTCAATCCCGGCCAGTTCTCTCAGGACGTGGAACAGTACGACATAGGCCTGGGCTACACG
>DATFDA010000386.1:0-22262 GCA_035252525.1 Candidatus Angelobacter sp.
AAATCCCCGCGATCTGGCCAATACCCACCCAGGGATTCGGGCTAAGCCAGCGATCGATAAACCAGTGCCTGCCCTCGCCATACGCCAGGTATTTATCAATGACCGTGGCCGTGAGGAAGGGCCCAATCACGTCCGGCCCCAGCACCACCTTGAGCAGAATGGAAGTCAGCGCAACCGCAGTCTGCCACCAGTACGGACGCAGATACGTGAGCAGCCGCTTCATCAGCCGGCTGTCATATGCTTTTCCTAGTACCTCTTCTTCCTGCGCCATGGGTTAATTCTCTATTTTACAGTCACGGGGTAAACTTCCCTCCGGTACTTCAGCTCCTTTTCATCGAAGCACTCAGGAGGATTGGTGGCACTATCGTTGCTTTTTTTTGCCCTGCTGCCGCAATTCCATTCTCGTTTTTGTGACCGCGACGCTCACCATACCAGTGGCACAGCAGGAATTCGGACCATTGATTTCTGCAATTTCTCGTATCCCGGTATAAAAACATCGCGTAAAACCATTGGATGGCCTGATCCGGAGTTTCGCCTCAAAGAAGGTGTGCGGCCACCAGAAGATAAGTTTGGAAGCGGCCTGATTACACTGGAAGCGATCGAGTATGCAGATGTGACCCGCGACGGACAAGAAGATGCTCTGATTACCCTGATTTGGCATTCGGGTGGAACCATGCAGGTGGGTATGGTTTACGTGTGGAGTATGAAAGGCTCCAAGCCTCTTGCTTTGTGGGATTTTGCCGGCGGGGATCGCGGCTACGGAGGGCTATGCCGCGTATATGAGACGGGAGGCGATCTAGCTTTAGAGGTATATGATCCTGACGCGGCCGCCGGGAACTGTTGCTCGCGCCGAATTATTCGCAAACGCTTCCGCTGGAACGGCTCCAAATTTGTACAGCAGGGTAAAACTGTGACGCTTCCAAACCCTGATTACCAGGACTAGCGCCAGAGTCGATCAACATCCATGCACAGCCGAGGCGGCTGTGCTACGCCGTATGTGAGGCGCTTCAGAATCGGCAGAGATTCACTCCACTCTCCTCAGCACCAGCGCCGAATTCTTTGATCCGAACGCAATACAGTTGCAAACTGCGTGTTCAATCTCGGCCTTGCGGCCCACATCTGGCACGTAATCCAGATCGCACGCCGGGTCCGGCTTTTCCAGGTTGATGGTCGGCGGTATCTGCTTATGCCGCATGGCGATTATTGTAGCCGCCACGCCAGCCGCGCCGCATGCGCCCTGGGGATGGCCAATCTGCGATTTCAACGCAGACATCGGCACCTGGTGCGCGTGATCACCCAGCGCGAGTTTCATCGCGCGTGTCTCAATGCGATCATTCAGCTCCGTGGCGGTTCCGTGCAAGTTTACGTATTGAACATCCGTAGGAGCGATACCAGCTTCCTTCATCGCCAGGCCGATTGCTCTCGCCGGCTCCTCGCCGTTCTCCACCAGCCGCACACGGTGAAAAGCTTCGCAGGTTGAGCCGTAGCCCGCGATCTCGGCATAAATGCGGGCGCTGCGTGCGCGGGCGCGCTCGTATTCTTCCATCACAAACATCCACGCGCCTTCAGCAATCACAAAGCCGTCGCGGTCAAGGGTAAAAGGACGCGATCCGCGTTCCGGCTCCTGATTCCATTTCTCCGTCATGATCTTCATCAGCGTAAACGCCTTCAAGATGCCCCACGCCAGAGGAGAATCCACGCCGCCCACCAGCATGGCTCCTTGGGTGCCGAGTTGAATCTGCCGCAACGCATGAGCAATGGCGTCTGTGGATGAAGTGCAGCCGGTGGTGACCACGTGGCTCAGCCCGCGGAAGCCAAAGCGCATGCTGACCTCGCTGGACATCGTGCCCATGGTCCCGCTCGGAATGGTGAAGATGCTTACCTGCTTGATCTTGCCCTGGTAATAAAGGTGGTATTGCTGGTCGGTAAAATCATTGGCTCCGCCGCCACTGCCCAGCACTACGCCGATCTCGCGCTGCTGGTCCAGCGAGAATTTTGTCGAATCAATGCCGGCGTCCCGCAGCGCCTCAGTAGATGCGGCGATGGCCAGCGGCACGGCGCGCGACACATGCTTGCGCTCGCGCGCTTCAATCCAGTCCAGCTCGTTGAAGTCCTCGCTGGAGATCTCCCCGGCAATCTGCACCGGGAGATCAGAGGCATCAAAGCGTGTGATTCGCTTTACACCGCTTTTGCCGGCAAGAACGGCCTGGCAAAAGGCTGTGTTTCCAATACCGTTGGGGCTGACTACGCCCATCCCTGTAATGACGGCGCGTTTAAGCATAGACTCTGATTCTATAATTGATGCAGGATTTTGCGGCCTGATCAGCCAATCCACATACAAAACTTTACTCGCGTCATTTTTCGCCAAAAAGCAACAATCATGTCCCTCGGCATCTACATTTCAGTCCCTTTCTGCCGCTCCAAGTGCACTTACTGCAACTTTGCCTCTGGTGTATTTTCCGCGGCGCAGATGGGGCAATACGTTGACCGCCTGATCGCCGACATGAAGGCCATGCGTGCCGTCGCAGCCGAGCATGGCGCCGAAATTCCTGAACCGGTAGATACCATCTATCTCGGGGGAGGCACGCCCAGCCTGCTGCCTCCTGACGAACTCAAGCGCCTGTTCTTCCATTTTCGCCAGGAATTCAAAACCGTTGCTGGTGCGGAAATCACGGTGGAATGCGCGCCAGGCACGCTGAGCGATGCCATCATCCAGGCTCTTGTTACACAGGGCGTGAACCGCGTGAGCCTGGGCGTGCAGTCATTCGTGGACAAGGAAGCCGCCTCCGTCGCGCGGCTGCATACGCGGGAGAAGACGCTGGCCGATATCGAACGGCTGCGCAAGGCCGGCATCAGCAATATCAATGTCGACCTGATCGCCGGCCTGCCGCACCAGACTCGCGAAAGCTGGCAATACTCGCTTGATGAAGCCATTGCCACCGGAGTGCCGCACGTGAGCGTTTACATGCTCGAAATAGACGAGGATTCACGGCTGGGACGCGAGTTGATCGCCGGCGGCACCCGCTATCACGCACATGATGTTCCCGATGAGGACCTTACCGCCGAGTTCTATGAGACCGCGTGTGAGCGCCTGAACACAGCCGCAATCGAGCAGTATGAAATCTCGAACTTTGCGCGCGAGGGGTTTGAGTCGCGCCATAATTTGAAGTACTGGACGCGCCAGCCCTATCTTGGCTTCGGTGTGGATGCGCACTCCATGTTGCCCTCAGCCGAGGCCGCACGCGCCAACAGCACTGAGACCCTTCGCTTTGCCACCACAGATAACTATGACGAGTTCCTCAAGGCTCCCCGCACAACACCGTCCAGCGTGACCGGAGCGCAGGCTCTCGAAGAGAGCTTCTTTTTGGGATTGCGCCTAAATCGCGGCGTTGATCTCCCCCAGATCCGCTCTCAGTTTGGCGAGTCCCCAGATACTTATTTGCCAGTTGTTGAGGAACTTCTGGCCGAAGGGCTTCTCAAACGTACCGATGACCGGGTTCAATTAACGCCGCGCGGGCGTTTGCTTTCCAACGAAGTTTTCCAGAAATTCATTGATTTGAGCCAGCCTGCGACCGCTCATCGCGATTGACCGCAGAAACGGGCCTGATTGCGTTACCGCAACGCCGCCTTGTCGCTGACATGGGCATCTTTCGGCGAGCACTTACTTTCCCCCACTTACTTGCCTTTCAATTTGGATTCTTTGGCAATTTTGGCATTACTGGCAATTGCGAGCAGATATTATTACCTGCGATCCCTCTGCTTCCTTTGTTCCTCTGCGTTTCAAAGGTTTTGGGTTTGCTAGTCCTGAAAACTGAACGCCGCCTTCATCTTGCCAATCTCAATCACGTCGCCCGGACCAAGCTCCCGCTGGCTCAGGACTTCTTCGCCGTTGATCTTGAGCTTTACCTTGTGTTCCGGAGCGATGAAATATTTGTTGTCGCGCTTGCTGATCAGCGCGGCTGAGGTGGGCGCAAAAAATCCCTTCAACTTGATGGAAGCCATTTGCGACTTGCCGATCATGCTCATCTTGCTCGTCAGGACGTACTTTTCCTGGTCGGTCTTGCCTGCAATCACGCTCAACATGCCAATCCGCTCTTTGGCCGGCGTGGCCGCTGCGGCCATGGCTGCGGGTGCGTAAAACGGCCTGCCCGCGTGCATCTCCTGCGCCTGCTTGGTGTCCAGCACCACCGTAGCTTCCAGCTTGGCAACTGCCGGACCGGTCTTGGCCGCTACGGATGAAAACACTGCCGGCCCTTCGTTCTTGAATTCGAGCTCGTGCTTGCCGATCTTCACCATGTCGCAATGGCGAAGCTTGGCCTTGCCCACGCGCTCGTTGTTCACGTACGTGCCGTTGAGCGATCCCAGGTCTTCAATGTCGTAATGGTCTTTGTCCCACGTGATTTTCGCGTGGTGTCCGGAGACGGCCAGATTATCAATCTGCACGGTGTTGTCCGGAAGCCGTCCAATGGTGGTGGGCGCCTGGTTCATCGTGATCTCTTTCAGCACCGAGTTTTCAAATTTCAAATAGAGTTTTGCCATTCCGGACCTCCGGGAACAAATTTGCGGAGAAGATTTTTATACCAAGGGCGCTCCACGATTCTGAGCAGCAGGCAGGTAATGTTGTCATCGCCTCCGCGCTCCTTCGCCGCCTGAATCAGGCTGCAGCAGGCTTCTTCCAGGCCGCCGCAGCAATTAATGATGTTGAGGATTTCTTCATCGCGAACGTGGCGCGTGAGCCCATCCGACGTCATCAGCAGCGTGTCGCCCGGCATTGCCACCAGGTCTTCCACGTCCGCTTCCACTTCCATGTCCGCGCCCAGCGCGCGC
This sequence comes from Candidatus Angelobacter sp., assembly GCA_035252525.1. Classification (GTDB taxonomy): domain Bacteria; phylum Acidobacteriota; class Terriglobia; order Terriglobales; family Acidobacteriaceae; genus Angelobacter. Next base: position 4,828 of record DATFDA010000386.1, read on the forward strand.
AGGATCACGTTCTGCATCTCTGATTTTTCCGCCTGCTCCTGCGTAATGTAGCCCAGCCGCACCTGCTCCATCACCAGCGAATGGTCCTGCGTGAGCTGCTGGATCGCGCCCTGCCGGATGAGATATATCCGGCTGTCGCCGACATGCCCAATCGCCAGCGAGTGCCCGTGCACCAGCGCCGCCACAACTGTTGATCCCATTCCCAGGCGGCCCATCTGCCCCACTCCGGCTTCATGAATGGTGCGATTGGCCAGTTGGATTGCGCCTTCCAGAGATTTCGCATCAGCGGACGGAGCTTGTGCCGGCCTGCCGTTGGAATGAGTGCCGTTGCCGTTCTGTCCGGCATCGCGAAAATATTTGAGCAGGATGTCCACGGCCATCTTGCTGGCCACTTCACCCGCCGCCTGGCCGCCCATGCCATCGCAAACCACAAAGATGCCGTAGCGCGAGTCATAACCGAAGTTGTCTTCGTTATTCTGGCGCACACATCCGATGTCGGTTTTGCCGGCAACTTCTACTGCAAGCGTCATCAGAGAATCCTGTTCAGCCAGCCCCTGTCTCAGTAAACCCCTCTGGGGACCAAAAATGTTGCTGGATCAGGGACTTACCGGGAGGAGGATTGCGCGGATTGTACCCGGATTGTTAACTACTTAGCAATCCGGGATTTACCCGCCAATATGTACCATGCTGCGCGAAGGTTTGATAAACCCTTGCTCCCCAATATGATGCCGCACCTCTTTCTGGTCGACCACTGAACGAACGTAATCAGTCAACTCTTCGTCGGTTGCGCCCTGGCGCATGCGTCCCGTCAGATCGTGATCAAAAAGTGAAAACAGGCAGGTGCGCAGCTTGCCATCTGAAGTAAGACGAATCCGAGAGCAGTGCCCGCAGAAAGGATGCGAAACCGGCGCAATGATCCCGATTTCCCCAATTCCATCATCAAACGTGTAACGTTTTGCAGTTTCGCTCAGCGTGTTCGGAGGCAATTCCCGCACCGGGCGGAACTGGTTCAGCTTCTCCAGAATCTCGTCCATGGTGACTACCACGTCCGGCGACCACACGCGGTCTTCTTCCAGCGGCATGAACTCAATGAAGCGCACCACCACGCCTTCTTCGCGCGAGAAGCGGGCAAAGTCCACGATCTGGTCTTCGTTGAACCCGCGCAGCAGGACTGCGTTCACCTTCACCGGCTCAAGGCCTGCACGTTTAGCCGCCCTGATTCCGGCCAGCACCTGATCGTATCCTTTAGGCACACGCGTGATGCGGGCGAACTTCGCGGGATCAACTGCGTCCATGCTCACCGTCGCGCGCCGAAGCCCAGCCTGCTTGAGCGGCTCTACCAGCTCCGCCAGCAAATGTCCGTTGGTGGTGATGGCAATGTCCGGCTGCTTGCCGTCCAGAGTGCGCAGGGCAGCGACGTCGCGAACAAACCCGACCAGCCCATTGCGCAGCAGAGGCTCGCCGCCTGTCAGCCTGACTTTTTCGATTCCCAGTCCCACCAGCAACCGCACCGCGCGCAAATAATCGGCAAACGGCAGCTCCGCGTATTGCGCGCCCTGGTTTCCCGTGCGGCAATAGACACACCGGTAGTTGCAGCGGTCCGTAATGCTGACCCGCAGGTCAGTGATGTAGCGCCCGTGTTTGTCGCGAAGACGGTCCATTTACCCTGCATGCCGCTTGAGGCAAACCCATGACGATCGCTGATTTGCGCTTAGTGATTTGTGAATTCGCCAATCACAAATCGCAAATCAGAAATCATCCACATATGTCATCGCACTAATTGCAAGGAGAAAAGAAGGAAGGACACGACTCACGCGTCTCCGGTTCCTTTCCAAATGGGAGGCCCAGCCGTTTCCCGCCGGACCCTTGTCCTTGCAATCTGCAAGGAGCCGCCACACCGGCCCGGTATTCCTTGAGGCCTTAAGAAGTGTGATCGGAACCTTAGCCTTGATTATAGATGAGCGGTGCAAGCTTTTTGGTCCGGCAAGATCAGGACAATGTGAGGGAAAGGAATATTAAAACAAGCATGATGTTCCAGACCAGCACGCAAATTCGCATGCGGGTCAGCCAGACTTGACACCTGGGAATTTCATGAGCCCAGAATGGGGTGGTAAAGAGCCACTTAAAACAAAGCCAATCTCTCGCCCACCCGCTTTTGAAGTATGTGCATTCAGGTGCTTTCCAAAAATACCCATAGGGCTTGCCATCCAACTCCCATGCTGCACGATATGACTCGTACTCTGCTCTCACAAGTCGATCAAACATCACAAAGGAATAGATCAATAGCGGGATTCCAGCGACGACCACAATCGCAAATCTCATCCGAGGGGCCTCAGATAGAGGACCATGAGTTCGTCATCGACGTACTCGCCAGCAACCTTCAGAGAGCGTGGCTCAACGCCGTACTTCCTGAATCCGAGAGATTCGTACAGTCTGCGCGGCTTTTCCTGGGTTGCGGCAACTACCAGCAGAATCTGCTCCAGACCGCCAATCATCCGCGCACGACGGATCACTTCGCTCAGAATGGCTTTGGCTATTCCTTTGCCCCGCGATTCACGCCGGACATACACTCCCCAAATCGTGCCCTTATGGCGAAACTTCGTGTGCTTCTCACGATAAAAGCCGGCCATGCCGGCGAGTTCGCCATCTTCGAATGCGCCGATGATGAAATCTTCTGAGTTGAGTGCTCGGAAAAACTTCTGTATATCTTCCTGGCTGCGGGCTTCATGTTCTTCAGCCGATTCAGCAAAGGAATGCGGCTCGTCCTTCAAGGCGACGAGGCGCAAATGCCACCAAGTGTCAGCATCCTGCAGGGTGAGTGGTCGGATTTCCATTCAGAGAAGGATAAATCAATCATAGTCACCGAATCGTTGGGCAAGCGTACTCGCGGCGAGTGGCGATTTCATCTGCGCCCAACCACGTTAACTGCGGCGATCTTACATCCCATCATAATTCGGCCCGCCACCGCCCTCCGGCGGCACCCACGTGATGATCTCGTACGGGTCCATGATGTCGCAGGTCTTGCAGTGGACACAGTTGGATGGGTTCAGGTGGATCCGCTTGCCCTTGGGCGCATCCCCGGCTTCTTCCATCTCGTAGACGTTGGCCGGGCAGAAGTGCTGGCAGGGATTGCCGAACTCAGTGACGCATCGCGTGTTGCAGATGTTGGTGTCATGAATCACCAGGTGCGATGGCTGATCTTCTTCATGCTTGGTGCCGGAATGGTAAAGATCAGTCAGCTTGTCAAACGTCAGCTTGCCGTCGCCCTTGGCTCGGCCAAGCACGCGTGCTTCTGCGCCGCCGTCTGCGGGTAATTGGTCCAGGTGCTTCATTCGCCTGTGACCCGCCTGCGTGGTGTAGACCGCATGAAGACCGCGACCGCCGGTGATTTGCTGCAAGGCCGTGTGCATCAGCCCGTGAAGCAGGCCGTTTTCAAACGCCTGATGGAAGTTGCGGACTTCCCACAGTTCGTCCTTGATCCAGCTTGCATCGACCTTATTCTTGTAGCTCTTGAGCTGCTCCGCGCTGAAGTTGTTGGCCACCAGCGCTTCAAACGCTGTCTCCGCGGCAAGCATCCCGCTCTTGACGGCCAGGTGAATGCCCTTGAGCCGCTGCGAATTCAGGAAGCCGGCCGAATCGCCCACAATCATCCACCCGTTGCCCGCGAGTTGCGGCATTGAGAACCACCCGCCGTATGGCACAGACTTTGCGCCATAGCGGATCATCTTTCCGCCTTCCAGCAATTTCGCAATGTAAGGATGCTTCTTCCACTGCTGCAACACACGCTGCGGATCGAGCCGCGGATCAGCGTAATCGAGGCCGGTAACGTAACCAAGCGAGACGAGATTATCTTTCGCTCCGTATGTCCACGATCCGCCGTATTCCTTCGTCGTCAGCGGCCATCCCAGTGTGAGGATCACTTCACCTTTGCGGATGCGCCCCGATGGCACCTCCCACAGTTCTTTCACGCCCACGCCGTAGGTCTGCGGATTGCGGTTTTTATCGAGATTGAGTTTGCCTACAAGCTGCTTGGTCAGCGAACCGCGCGTGCCTTCCGCCAGGATGGTGATCTTTGATTTCAGCTCGTAGCCGGGTTCAAAATTCGACTTCTGCTGACCGTTTTTGTCTACGCCTTTGTCATCTGTGATCACGCTCGCCAGGCGATCACCCTCAAAACGCAGGTCAGCCCCGGCAAAGCCGGTAAACACGGTTATTCCCGCCTGCTCTACTTTTTCCGCCAGCCACTTCACAAAGCGGTTGATGGAGATGATGTAGTTGCCATGGTCGCGCATGGGCGGCGGCATCATGGGCGCGCGAAAGGCTTTTTTCTCCGTCAGATAGTAAAAACTCTCGCGCTCCACCTGGGCGTCCAGCGGCGCTTCATTGCGCCAGCCGGGCAGGAGCTCATCCATGGCGCGCGGATCGAGCACCGCGCCGGAGAGATTGTGCTGGCCCACTTCGCGCGCCTTTTCCAGCACGTAAATGTTTTCTTTTGTGAGCTGCGAGCCAGGATGGCGTTTGTTGTACTGGTCAATCAGTTGTGACAGGCGCAGGGCGCAGGCCATTCCAGCCGGCCCGCCGCCAACGATGGTTACGTCCGCTTCCATCTGTGGACGTTCGATTCTTTCAAGAGATTTGCGGAAAATAAGCATTCAGCACTCAACATTCAGCCCTGAAAAATTATGTGTCAATGACAAAAAAACATACCACTGATGAACACTGATTTGACTGATTGGATCAGTGGCATCAGTGTCATCAGTGGTAAGGTGTTTGGATTTGGGTCAACCAGCCTTTGCTTTCTTCACCTCTTCTGTCAGCGCCGGAACAATATCAAACAAATTTCCCACCACGCCGTAATCAGCAATCTCAAAAATCGGTGCTTCAGCGTCTTTATTGATAGCGATGATAGTGCGCGAGCCCTTCATCCCCACAATATGCTGAATAGCGCCGCTGATACCTACGGCAAGATAAAGCTTGGGCGCAACGGTTTGGCCGGAGCTGCCGATTTGCCGATCCATGGGCAACCAGCCGGAGTCGCAGATAGGACGCGATGCGGCAATCTCGCCGCCGAGGGCGTCTGCCAGTCCCTTGGCTAGCTCAATATTTTTCTGCTCCTTAATCCCACGGCCAACGGACACAATGATCTCCGCCTGCGTCAGGTCCACCGCCTGCTTGGCTTCCTTGAAAGGATCTTCCGGCTTGTTGCGGATTGTCGCATCATTGATCTGCGCGCTCACCGTTTCCACCGGAGCAGCCGAAGCGCCTGCCTCAGCTTTGTCTCCGCGGAATGCGCCGGACTGGAAGGTCACAAAATGCGGCGGATCACAGGCAAACGATACGTCCGCGGCAAACTTGCCTTGAAACATCTGCCGGGTGAAGAGCAGCTTATCGCCATCCTTGCGAAATCCGATGGAGTCACTGATCAGCGTGCGTCCCAGGGTCGCGGCCAGTTTGGGCGCGAAGTCGCGCACCTGGTAGGTGTGCGGCATCAGCACCAGGCGCGGCTGCTTCTGCTGAATAAAATCTTTGAGCGCTGCCACCGTACCATCCGGCGTGTACCTGGCCAGCTTGTCGGACTGAATGTCGTACACTTTGGCCAGCTTTTTGCCCGCGACCTCCTGGGCAATGGCTGAAATGCCGCTGCCAAAGACGGCCGCTTCCACACTCCAGCCCGTTTCAGCGGCAATGGCTTGCGCCGCGGTAATTGTTTCCAGGGAAACGCGGTTGAGCTTGCCTTCACGCTGCTCTGCTATAACAAGAATTGTATCTGCCATTTTTTAGCTAGTTGTTCGCCTCTTTTTCATGAATCCCAGAACCATCAGGAACAGGGCAGTCAGAACATCTACAGCAAAAATCACCTGCATGAACATATTGCCGCCGCGAATGTCCCAGCCCACAAACAGCAGCCAACCCAGTCCAGCGAGCAGCATAATCACGCCTACAACCAGAAAAGTGGATCCAGTCTCGTGTTCGGTAATAGGGAGATAATCCGGTCCGTCAGGATCGTATTCCATTCTTTCCATGCGGTTCCTCCTGCAAAGCTTGTCAGATTACTCGAACCTCATTGCGCAGCTTGTCCACCAGCTTCTTGGCTACTTCTCCGGGCGCGCCATCCAGCATCTCAGTTTTCTTTGACTTCTGCGGGATGTACAGTTTCTCAATTTTCTGCAGATTGTCACCCAGAGCCGCCTTCACCTCATCCAGCGAGACTTTGCGCAACGGCTTGTTCTTAGCTTGTTTGATGCCCAAAAGCGTGGCATAGCGGAGCTTGTTGATGCCGGATTGTATGGTCAGCACGGCGGGCAGCGGCACGCTCACATGCTGAAAGAAGCCCGACTCCAGTTCCCGCTTAACTTTTATACCGCCATCCGCCTTTTGAATCTCCATGATGATAGTGGCATGCGGCCAGCCCAGCAGCTCAGCCATGATCACGCCTGTCTGAGCGTAACCGTAATCGTCGGACTGCAAGCCGGTGAAGATCAGGTCAAACTGCTCGTCTTTGATGGCCGCTACAAACGCTTTGGCGATGTTCAGCGCGTCCATGCCGACAAACGCGTTGTCTTCCAGATGAATTGCGCGGTCTGCGCCCTTGGCCAGGCCTTCCCGCAGCACGGTTTGCGAGCGCGCCGGACCGGCCGTAATGACCACTACTTCGCCGCCGTGCTTTTCCTTCTGCCGCAGGGCCTCTTCCAGGGCATAGGCATCCGGCTCGTTGACTTCATAGGAAACATCGTCACGAATCCAGGTGGAGCTTTCATTCAGTTTGAGCGGAGCGTCTTTCTGCGGGACCTGCTTCATGCAGACCAGAATCTTCATAGAGGCGTTTTTCCTATGACTTAGATGATCAGAACGGGCCTGCTGTCAGAGCCCGCCAAGAGAAATGAAACCTGTAAGTATAAATGAGGAAAGGGGAATGTGGCACAAGGCGCGAAACACCTCACCGCTGATGACGCTGATCAAACTGATTCACACTGATCACGAGGGATTCAGGGTTGCGAGCAGCACTAGTCCAGAAATGCCACTGATTGCACGCCCGCCACTTCAAACCTCTTGCGGCAACGCATGTTCTTGCATGCCACCATGTCCTCGCGACGCACCATGTACGACTGAGCCTTGGCAAACTTGGCGCGGTCGCGCTCATCTGCCCGCCCCGGCAGTTGCCGCTTTTTGGTGCGCACCAGCCAGGAGAGTTCGTACTCATTGGCTTGGTGACAATGCGGGCAGTTCAGGGTTGCCGGTTTCTTGGCTTCTTTCTCGTCAAAAAAATCGCGCTCGTCCATTCACACCATTTAACCACAGAGGCCACAGAGGACACGGAGAATTGTGAGAGCGCCATTAAATCAATGGGGATATCGCTGCTGCGAAAATACCCACCAGTCCGCCCAGACGGCCTGGTCGCGGCTGCATGGGTGAGACAAGGAACCTTCCTCTGTGTTCCTCCGTGCCCTCTGTGGTTAAATCTGTACTGTGCCGAAGAAAAAAAACCCCAAGCCGTTTCGAGCCACCAGCGCAGTGAAAGCCATGGCCCGCGCCGCTATTGGCGCGCCTCCGCCGGTGAAGCGTAAAGAAAGCAAGAAGCGGGTGAAGGCAGAGAAACACAAGCCCACCATTGGCAGGCTTCTGTCAGATTCTGAATAGAGCGGCTGCGCCTATTCCGGCCAGCGGCAGGTCACGACGCGCTGCTCGGTGTAAAAGTGCACTGCGTCTTTGCCGAGGGCGTGCAGATCGCCAAAGAAAGATCCCTTCCAGCCTGAGAACGAGAAGAACGCCACCGGCGCAGGCACTCCCACATTAATTCCCACCATTCCCGCTGTCACATTCTGGGTGAACTCGCGGGCCGCGCCTCCGGATCGCGTGAATACTGATGCGGCATTGCCGTATTCCGACTTGCTGATGACATCGAGCGCCTCTTTCGCGTCTTTTACCCGGACTATAGAAAGCACCGGCCCAAAAATTTCATCTTTTGCTACGCGCGAATTAGGATCCACTTTGTCCAGGATGGTGGGGCCGACGAAAAAGCCTTTTCCCGTCGAGACTGGGTCCTTGCGGCCGTCGCGGGCCAGCACAGCGCCTTCTTTTTCCGCCGTGTCGATATAGCTGAGGATGCGCTTGCGCGATTCTGCGGTAATGACCGGCCCCATCTGGGTCCTTGTCTCGCAGCCGGCGCCCACGTTGAGATTATCAGCAGCGCGGACCAGTTCTTTGACCAGCGGATCTGCCACCTCGCCCACGGCGACTACAACGCTGGTAGCCAGGCAGCGCTCACCGGCGCATCCGAAACCTGAACCCATAATCGCGCTCACGGTGGCTTTCATCTCCGCATCCGGCAGTACCACGGTATGGTTTTTCGCCCCACCCAGCGCCTGCACGCGCTTTCCGTTGCTGGCGGCCGTCTGGTAGATGTATTTGGCAATCGCGCTTGAGCCCACAAACGAAACAGCTTTTACTCGCGGATCAGTCAGCAGGCAATCCACTGCTTCTTTAGCCCCGTGTACCAGGTTGAGAACGCCTGCCGGCAAACCGGCTTCATATGCCAGTTCAACCATGCGTACCGCAGTGCGCGGAACTTTGTCAGAAGGTTTAAGCACAAACGTATTTCCGCAGGCAATGGCCATGGGAAACATCCACATGGGCACCATGAAAGGGAAGTTGAAGGGCGTAATGCCCACGCACACGCCAATGGGATTCCGCGTGGACCAGCCATCCACATCGCGACCAACGCGGTCGACTGTCTCGCCCATCATCAATGTGGGCGCTCCGCAGGCAAACTCCACGCATTCTATGCCGCGATCAAATGAGCCGCGCGCTTCTTCAATCGTCTTGCCGTTCTCTTCAATAATCAGGTCGACGAATTCCTGCGCGTGCTCTTCCAGCAACTGGCGATATTTGAACAGTATTTTGCAGCGCTGGATGACAGGAGTCTTGCTCCACCCGGGGAACGCGGCTTGCGCAGCCTGCACCGCATCCAAGATTTCTTCCGGGGTGCTGCGCGGTATCTCGGCGACTGGTTCGCCTGTGGCAGGGTTGTACTGGATGTCTTTAGGACCGCGCGAGATGACGGGCTTTCCATTGATAAACAGCGGGCAGGACTTGAGATCGACTGCGGTGGTGCTGGTGGACATGGGGGCCTCCAACCTCGAACGCAACCTCCAATTTTACACCGTGACCATTGCCGCCTGAGCGCTTATCGCGGCAGCATCAATGCTGGCCGCCTAATGACTTCTCCTGCCCCGCCAGCCATTTCTCCATGTTCGCCTGCTGCAGTTTTTTGAATTCCATGCAGTTGTCCATTGCATCCAGGCTTTGTTGCAGAGCGCGCTCCGCGCCGGGAGCGCGATGGGTGGAGAAGAATTGCTTTACGTCCTCTTTATCCTTTTCCGTGCAGAAATTCCCCAGGCCGGAAACTGATCCACGTCCGCCAAAACTTACGCTATTCTCCGCGAGCGTGTCCCAATGCTTTTTCAAGTAATCCCATGTCTCGGCGCGAGTGGCATCATTGCCCAGCAACGCACCGAAGAAGCTCGGATAATCCTGCTGTCTTATTTTGCCGCTGTCCACAAGCTGAAGCGTTCGCAGGCCCAACTCCGGATCATCAAATGAGGACAGCGTAAACAGAAGGCTATAGTATTCGTTGGACGACTTGGCCTTGTTCATGGCTTCCGTCATTGCGTCATATAGCTGGGATGTGCCATGTTCCGCCGCGATTGAGAGTGCTGTAGGCGTAAGCGTGGGATCAGTGGAACTGGGCTGGCGAAGGTAGTGCTCTGCTATTTTTTGAGCTGCCGCCACCGCATCCGGGTCGCCTGCTTCGCCCAGGATCGAGAGCAGCGAGGCCCGCAGCAGCTTTTGTTCATCTGTATCAGTTGATCGTGGCTCCCATCCCAGTTCCCGCGCCATAGGCGAATACTGGGACCGGATGAAGTTGCGGAATTTCTGCTCTTGCGCCGGCGTCAGCAGCTTCTCAGCATAAAGAAGATGGCGGTAAATGAAACCCACGATGATTGACTCGTGATCTGAATGAAGCGCCTCGAACAGGTGCATGGAGATGCCAATGGGATACCGGCCCGCTCGTGTCATGGCCCATGTGTTTTCCAGCAGCGCGATTCTCTCCGGTGTACTCAGCGCTGTTTCTGCGACATCGGTCAGAGCATTCAGATTCTGCGGGTCTTCATACAAAACGCGGTAGTAGCCCTTTGCATCGCGGTTGGCGAAATACCAGGCAGGGCAGCCCTTGCCCACATTCTTCTCTTTTTCTTTCGACAACAGAAAGCATTCTGCGCCGGAACCCTTCTCTGTCTTCACGCACATCGGAATGTCCCAGCGCTCAGACGCGCCGGCACCGGAGCCCTTTGATTCCAGGAAGAAGCGTTGTTGTCCCAGCTCCAGCGAAAGTGAGCCACCTTTACACGCGCCATTGATGCTTACCACTGGAACACCCGGTTGAAGAATAAAGGTAGGCATGATCTGGTCTACGGGCTTGCCCGAGACTTTGGCCATTGCCTGCCAGAACTCCTGTGAGGTTGCGTTGCCGTTGGCATGTTGCTTCAGATATTCATTGACTCCCTTGCGAAAGACCTCGGGCCCGACGTATGCCTCCAGCATGCGCAGCACAGCCGCACCTTTCTGGTAGGTGATGCCATCAAACATTTCCTTAATCTCGCTCGATGTCCTCGGGTTCCCGTGGATGGCCCTGGCAGCAGGCAATGAGTCTGTGGCGATGATCTGCTGCGTTGTGGCTGCGTCTGAGTTCTCGAGTTTCCACTCCGGATGCCAGGCTTCCACAGGCTTGCTCTCCATCCAGGTGGCGAAGCCTTCATTGAGCCAGATATCGTCCCACCAGGCAGCGGTGACCAGATCACCAAACCATTGGTGCGCTATCTCATGGGCAATTGTGCCGGCGCGGCCCGAAAGGGCATAAACGGGGGGCTTTTGCGCGGCGTCAGTATCCAGAAGCAGCGCCGTGTCGCGGAAAAAAATGGACGCTGTGTTTTCCATGCCGCCCCACTCGTAATCAGGGATGGCCAGCAGGTCCAGCTTCCCGAAAGGATATTTGATCCCGTACCACTGGTTGTAAAACTCGAGAGAATGCGCTGCCACTTCCAGAGCGAACTTGCCTTGGTCCTTCTTTTCCGGGACGGCACAGACCCTCACCGGAATGCTTTCTACGGTGCGCTCCAGGCATTGCCAGTCGCCAATGGCGAGCGCAACTAAGTAGGTGGACATACGCGGAGATGTGGAGAAAGTGATCTTGTGGCGATCCCCGACCGGTTCATCAGAGACGATGCGGCCATTTGAAATGGCCGTGTCTCCCTTGTCCGCCATTACGGAAAGATCAAACGTTGCTTTGAAAGATGGTTCATCAAAGCTGGGAAACATCATGCGCGCGTAAGTCCCCTCAAATTGCGTGACGGCGTACAGCCGTCGCGGGCTGCGGCTCAGGTAAAGGCCACGCAGCCCTTCCGTGAGCTTGCCGGAGTATTTGAGGTGAAGTTCGGCATTCCCGGCAGGCACAGGGCTCTCGAAGGAAAGCTTTACTGTCTCCTGCGGCTTGTCATAAGTAACTTTCGCCTGCTCGGTGTGATTGCCGGAGATCACTTCCGCCAACGTGATGTCAAGATTAAGAGAGTTCAGGGTGATCTCTGAGGCCGGCTGGGCCACGTGCACGGTGATGCTTTCTTCGCCGGAAAACTTCTGCCCCGCAATGCTGGGATCGAGGAACAGCTTGTAATGCGCGGGAATAACCGTGCTGGGCAGACGCTGCGCATTCGCACCCGCGCAAATTAAGACGATGAAGAAAGAAATAGAAACTGCGCAATACTGCTTGCGGACACGCGGCAATGGCATGGATGAGTTCCTCACGGGAAATGCAATCTTACCCTATGCGCGTGTTCCTGCGGGCAGCAGGAAAGGAAACAAACTTCTAGTTTCCCGCGCCCGCTTCCGCAGCGTGTTGACCTTCCGCTCGCTGCAGATGGCTCCTGATCTGTACGCAGTACCGTCCCGGAGAATGGTCCACCAGCGGGCCGGGAGGCTCTGCCTCAAGCTCAAGAAATCTCCAACGGTCGCGCAGGCTTCGCGCCACTCTGTTCAAGTCACCCCAATCAGCCACCGCGCCGTATTCAAAGGGGACCATGGCTCCTCCTTGCAAAAGGTGGAACGCAAGCTGCGGCGCATGATGGTAGAACGGAGCTTCAATGGGCACGTGCGTAACCAGGTCATTTTCATTGACAAAGCGGAACGTGCCCAGGTCAGCGCGCTCGCGCACGCGATTGCAAAACACGATGTTCCCGACACGCGGACAGCCAATGGTATAAAGAGAAGCCGAGCCGCCAGTGAAGCGGCTGATGGCCAGGGTTGCCAGCGCCGCGCCCAGGCTATGCCCGGTGAAGCAAATCTCCGCAGCGGGATGTGCAGTGCGATATTCGTTGATCAGTTTCTCCGTCTGTGGCCACACAACCTCAAGCGCGCGCTGAAATCCCTCATGCACCACGCATTCGCTCATGAGGCGTTGCTCCAGGAAGGCAGCTACACGCGCCACCACCCGGAACGCTCCTCTTCCGTTTGCCACCGGCGGCTCTGCCACGGTAAGAGGTTCCAGGTCCCAGATCAAATCGCCCAGGTCGCCACGTTCCGTGCCGCGAAATGACAGGATGGCGAAATCATTGTTAGAAGCAAAAAATGCTTGTGTGCCTTTTCCGTTGGGCGTCCAGTTGCCGATGAGCTCACGCTGGGTGAATCCGGCGTTCGCCAGGATGGAGTGAGCTTCCTCTTCAGTCATCGGCATAGCGCCAAAGTGCCCGTAGGCGAGCATGGCGGCGTCGGCTGCCCAGGCAGCGCGGGCAGGATCAAAGGGAGCTCCTTCCACCTTCGCTCCTGCAAAGGGATGCTCCGCGGCAAAAGCAAAGTAGGTGTACTGGCCGCGCTCAGGGGGATAAAACAGATTCTTCCACTTTGGAAGCAGAAAATCCGGTGTTGCCGAAGCTTGCGGAGTTGAAGTCGCCACTGGCCCCTCCTGAGGCGGCAAAATGTGCCGCCATAAGATAACGTGTAACCAGAGCGCAAAACGTTACAAACCTTGGTGCAATCCGGCGGTTTCTTTCGAGCAGCGGCTCTTACTGGCGCTTGAAAACGATATCGGCATCAAAAATGTCCGGCTTACCGTCATGCACGTACGGACGGAATTTCCACTGCTGGAGCGCTTTTTCGCCGGCGCTGTAGAGGTCAGGCGGCGCGTTGTTCAAATTCAAGACCCTGACCAGCTTTCCTTGCTCGTCTACACGAATGCGCAGCGTGAACGGCTGAGTACCTTTCGGTACGCGCGGGTCAACTTCATGCGTCGCCAGCTTGCGAGCTTCAGTGTTGGAGAGCAGCGGGATGGGCGAGCCCTGCATGGCGTCAAACGCAAACGTCAGGACTGACTGCATCTGCATGGGCACGCCGTTCACATACGGTTGAAAACGCCATTGCATCACCTGCTGGCGCGCCGCTTCGGTCAATTCCGGGTTATCAGAAGCCACGGGCCAGACTTCGCGTACCTTACCCAGCTTGTCGGCAGAGATAAGCAGGCTGAGCGCACCGGAGCGCTTTCCTTCGCGCACCGGCGGCCACACCATTGCGGGCGCCGCCGCGGCGAGATTGCGCGCCATGGACTCTGCTATCTGCTGGCTCTTCAACTGGGCAGCAGGCGGTGTGGATTGGCCTACGCTAAACAAAGAGCGGTCTGCGGGGACTAAATCATCCAGCGCGGTGATCGTCGCTTCCAGATTGGCGTCCGGAGCAAGCTGGGCGCTGATCCGCCGCGCCACCATCCTATTCTTGAATGGTTTGTAGTCTTAAAAGTGCGCCTTGTATCCGGGTGTGACTACGTCCTGCAACAGCCCGCTCTTTCCGCGAAAGCAGAAGGCATAAGGAAGCGCGCCATGGACGGGAGGAATACCCGCTGGAACGGAGAAGTTGAGGCAGGAGTAATCGTCATCAGATTCTCCGGAGATGGTGACCGCCCCTTTGAAGCCCCGTAATTGCTGCGCCATGGGCAGCGGATCAAAAATGGCGGTGACCAGGTCACTCAGCCAGAACGGATAGTAGTCTCCGCGATCGCTTTCAGAGACCTTTTCACCCTCAACCAGCAGCGTTTGCGAGAATGCACGCGATTCAATAGTCCGTCGCCAGCTCTGCGGTGAAAGCCAATACTCTTCAATTTCCGCTTTGTAATCTCCGTTGCTACCGGCGGTGTTGGCAATAGTCGCTTTCAGGTGAAAGGGAGCTGAATCAGGGAGCGTAAGTTGAGATTGCTTGAGCGCATTGTCCACCGCGTCAGAGATAGTGAGAGTCCGGTCCTGCGCGCGCCCATGCGTCACGCCCACCACGCAACCAAGCAGCAGGAGAATGATTGGCTTCAGCCCGCGTGTGCTCACTTTTGTGCTCCGGAGCGGGTGAGAGTAGACAGAATTTTCTGCGCCTCGAGTGACGTGTAGGTTTCGTTGTAGATGGGCGAATCAGGCTCCTGCAAGCGGCCGCCTTCACGCAGTCCTCCGGTATCCACCGGCGCAAAGCCGATATCACGGATCAGTCCTGCAACAATTTCCTTGGCGTCCTGATCATCGCCTGCGATGTAGATGGCGTGACGGTCTTGCAGCGGCAAGTCTTTTCTTCCACGGTTGGCCAGATGTTCGTAATAGATGGTGTTGAAGGCCTTCACCAGACGCGCGCCGGGCATGCGCCGCAACACAATCTCGCTTGAGGTCGATCCTCCAAGGTCAAAGAAGCCGCCTGCGGGATCATAAGGATTCATGGCATCAATCACGATCTTATTGCGCAGTACCTCAGCCGGAGCCAGCGCCGCCTCAAGATGCCAGGGAACAGCCAGCAGGACGACATCTCCAAAGCGCGCCGCATCTGTGACTGTCATGGCGTGAGCGCGGGGCCCCAGTGCCTGGACCAGAGCCTGCAACGATTCCGGTCCGCGCGAATTGGCAATGGCTACCTCATGGCCTGCCACGACAAACAATCGTGCGGCAACTGCGCCGATTCTTCCTGATCCCAGTACGCCGACTTTCATTTATTTATGTCGCTTCGCTCCAAACCGCTTTCGTGATTCCATTCACAAAGCTGCATCTGCATCTGTTCCTGTTGTAGCGGACTCGTCCTGATGACTGATGCGGTTTTGCGAAGTTTTAGTGTACGTTACACCGCCTGCCCGGCACAGAATCCTGAAGCCCATGCCCACTGGAAGTTAAAGCCGCCGAGGTGGCCGGTGACGTCCACCACTTCTCCAATGAAATACAGGCCGGGAACTTTACGGCTCTCCATGGTGCGGGCTGAAAGCTCATTCGTATCAACACCGCCAGCGGTGACTTCAGCCTTGTCGTAGCCTTCCGTGCCTTCCGGCGTGATCTCCCAGTTGTGGATTTCCTGCTCCAGTTGCGCCAGGGCATGGTTGCTCCAGCCCTGCGGCGCATGCAGTTCCACCCAGCGATCGGCCAGCCGTTGTGGCAGCACAGAACGCAATGCGGATTTGACTGCGTTCAGATCCCGTCGCGCACCCGGCTCCAGCAAAGATGCTGTTGCCTGGCCTGCGGGAACCAGGTCAATGCGAATCGGGTGAGCGGTCTTCCAATAAGACGAAATTTGCAGGATGGCCGGCCCGCTCAGACCGCGATGCGTGATGAGCATCTTCTCCCGGAAGCTCTGCTTGCCCAAGGCGGCTACCACTTCTGCCGATACGCCGCTCAGATCGGACCACCGTCTGCGATCGTCAGAACTCAACACCAGCGGGACCAGCGCAGGCCGGGTGGGGACAATTTTCAAGCCAAATTGTCGCGCCAGGTCGTAGCCGAATGCTGTCGCGCCCATCCTGGGAATGGAAAGCCCGCCAGTGGCTACCGCCAGAGAAGCCGCGTGAAAGCTGCGCTCGCCCACATTCACTACAAAGCCATCTTGCTGCAGCACCTCACGCACATGAATGCCGGTGAAGATCCTCACGCCTGCCCTGCGACACTCCTCTTCCAACATGGCCACGATCTCATGCGCCGAGTGGTCACAGAAGAGCTGGCCCAGAGTCTTCTCGTGGTAGCGGATGCCGTGCTTCCGCACCAGGTCAATGAAATCCTGGGGAGTGTAGCGGGCCAGGGCCGACCTGGCAAAATGCGGATTGGCGGAAATGAAGTTTTCCGGCGCGCAGTGCAGGTTGGTAAAGTTGCAGCGTCCGCCGCCTGAGATGAGAATCTTTTTGCCGATGCGCTCAGCCCGCTCCAGCACGGCTACGCGCCGCCCGCGCCTGCCCGCCTCAATGGCGCACATCAGCCCAGCCGCGCCCGCCCCCAGCACCGCCACGTCAAAGCGCTCGCTCATCAGAAAACCTGTTCCATTTCACGAATGATAATTGCAGGGAGTGGCAAGCCTGCTTCCGCCTGCACATCCGCAGTAACAATCCGGCAGTGTGCGAGGTACAATCTTCCGCAGGTGGAACGCGCGGAGAGACAGACGACGATAGGGCGGAGCGGCATACTGCATGGGCCTGTGGAGTGTCCTGTTTGAAATTGTAAAAACCGCGGCATCTCATGCGGCGCCGCACGTGGCCCGCAGCGCGGTGGACCTGGCGCGTGAACGCATGAGCGCCAACAAGCCTGGCCCGCAGGGGCCCGATCCGGTTGCCCAGCTCAACCAGGTGCTCACAGAATTTGACCAGCGGCTGGCCGCGGCAGAGCAGCGCGCCGTGGCGGCGGAGGAAATCCTGGCCGCTCTGAGGGAAGACTGGACCCGCAAGTGGGCCAGCGCCCGTATCTGGATCATTGCCTTGCTAAGCTGGAACCTGGCGATGACCGCGATTGCCATCTACCTGCTCATTGCTCGCAGGTGATTGTAACTACCGTAGCGCTCAGGAGATAATGCTCGACAACGGAATTATTAGAGTGTGTCAGAGTGTCAAATTAAAAAGGAGAAAACACCCCCTTGGATACAGAATCGATCATTGCTGAACTTGAAGCGGAACGAGACCGGTTAAGCGAAGCCATTGCGGCCCTGCAAGGGAGCCGTGGCGGACGACGCGGAAGGCCCCGGGCCTCTGCTGCAGGAAATGGCCGGCGCGTGCGCCGTCACCTATCACCCGCAGCCCGCAGGAAAATTGCCGAGGCCGCCAAGCGCAGATGGGCCAAGGCCAAAGCTGCAGGACGGAACTCACTTTAACTCAACAAGCAATTTGCTGCGCGCAGGTATTTGCTTCACCGTTTGTCCGCAAGACTGAAAAATGCCCCCACATCTGGCGCAGCGGCCATCATAACCACGAATGCCGGACAAGCCCTGGTCAACAGGGCTTGTGCTACTCTATTGTCTGCGTACCTTCCTGAAGCCGGGATGGCGGAACTGGCAGACGCAGCGGACTCAAAATCCGCCGAGGTTCACCCCTCGTGGGGGTTCGACCCCCCCTCCCGGCACCA
>DATFDA010000387.1:0-5986 GCA_035252525.1 Candidatus Angelobacter sp.
CCTTCGCCGACGCCCTCAGCGCCAGGAACCAGCGGAACCAAACCGGCTGCGAATCCTCCCGCTCCTCCTGCGGCGCTCAAGACTGCCACTCCGGCAAGCACCACCAAGACCGGTAGCGCGCCTAAGCCGGTTGTGACAACAGAGCAGAAAGCCGCTCAACGGCCGGGATCCACCGCTCCTTCACAGAAAACAGCGCCGCCAACGGGCGCTTCACCCGCTAATGCAGGCTCGGCAGGCACGAACCCAAAGCCGAAAGCCAGTCCCACACCGCTCAAGAAGCCGAAAGCGCCCGCTGTGGTTGCCTCTCCAACGCCTGCGCAGGGAACATCAACTGATTCTGGCCAGGCCAAACCCACTGACGCGGAGAAGCCGCCCCGATGAACTACGCTGCAGTCTCATTGACGTCACGGGAAGAGATTGAAGTCCATCGGTTTAGCTGGCCGGTCTCGCTGGGCATCCCGCTTCTGGCCATCTTTATCCAGGTCTTTTTTCCTTTACGGCTGCCCTTCCTGTCCATATTCGATCTGCCGCTGCTGGTTACCATCTTTTTCGCTGTAGCCCGGAGGCGTCCCATCCCGGGAATGATCACCGGCGCTCTGATTGGTACGGTGCAGGACGCCTGGACGTCGCTGCCCATTGGAGTCAACGGGATCGCCAAGACCATCATTGGTTTCCTGGCATCGTCTCTCGGTGTCAAGCTGGATGTGGACAACCCCGGCTCCCGCTTCCTCATGACATTCACCTTTTACCTGGTGCACCGGGTGATTTACGTGGTGATTGTTCTGGCCCTGGTAGGCGGCAATGAGCCCTTCAGTTGGGGGCACACCCTGGTGGCGGCGCTGGCCAACGCTCTCCTGTCCGTTGTGCTGTTCGCAGGGCTGGACAAATTCAAACAGCGGATGTAAGCCTCGCTGTAATCCTTCAGTAACCAATATCGGGCCTTTGACCTACACCGCGCGATTGTAAGTTGCTGTACTCTTATCACAGGGCCTTCAGCCAATTTGAAAAAGAAGTTTGCCGAGATGAAATCGGCAAACTGCAACATGTATGCCCGGCCGCGACGAAAAAATTCCGCAGACGAAACTCACCGCTGTCCAGTACGTCATCCTCGTTGTCTTTCTTGTTCTGTCCTACGGACTCTGGACATTGCAGGTGCGCAAGAATGACGAGTACATTGTGCGCGCTGAGCAGAACCGCATTCGTCGCGTTCCGATTCTCGCCCCGCGCGGCAAGCTGCTGGACCGCAACGGCGAGATCATCGTCGATAATTATCCTTCGTTCTCCGCGTTGATGCTGCGCGATCAGAAAGTCGATCTAAACGCAGACGCGCAAAAAATCGCCGACGGCTTGCACATCCCAGTTGATGATGTGCGGGATAAAATCAAACGTTACCAGTTAGCTCACAAGCCGTCATACGAGCCCATCTTCCTCAAAGATGACATCACTCCGGACGAGCGTGCTTTCATTGAAGCGCATCGTGATGAATTCCCTGAGCTGGATACCTTGATGGTGCATCGCCGCCTCTATCCCAAAGATGGATTCATGGCGCACCTGATCGGCTATGTGGGCCAGGTCAGCGAAGAGATGTTGAATAGCCCGCGCTTTGAGCTTTATCAGCCGGGTGATATTGTTGGCCAGTCCGGCGTAGAGCTATCCTACAACGACGTGCTCATGGGCAAAGATGGTTCCCGGCGCGTGCTGGTGGACAGTAAAGGACGCGAAGTCGGACGCCCTGCCAAAGACGCGAACATCCCAGCCATTCCCGGGCACAAGCTCAAGCTGACGATCGATCTCGATATTCAAAAGGCGGCCGAGCTCGCCATGCAAGGCAAGAACGGCGCGCTGGTGGCCATGGACCCGCGCAATGGCGAGATTCTTGCCATGGTGAGCAGGCCAACTTTTGATCCGAACGATTTCGCTATTCGCATCTCCGCCAAAGAATGGAAAGAGCTGACGGAAGACCCCAACCATCCCCTGCTCAACAAAGCTATCCAGGCGCAGCTCGCGCCCGGCTCCGTATTCAAGATCATCATGGCCGTGGCTGGTACCAATGAAGGCATTGCCCAGAACCTGCATGTGAACTGCCCCGGAGGCGGAACATTCTACGGCCGTTACTTCAAATGCTGGGTGGTGGCGGAACATCGCGTCCACGGCGCGGTGGACCTTACCAAGGCCATCTATCAATCCTGCGACGTTTTCTTTTACACACTGGCGGAACGGCTGGGAATTGAAAAGATTGCCAGATGGGCCACGGCACTCGGCATCGGCAAGAAGACTGGAATTGATCTGCCCAATGAAGCCAGTGGCGTGATGCCGTCAGAAGAATGGAAGATGAGGACCTTCCGGCAGAAGTGGTATCCCGGAGAAGTGATTTCCGTCGGCATCGGGCAGGGCGCAGTTGCCACCACGCCCATTCAATTGGCGCGAGCCATTGCCGGCATTGCGATGGGTGGAACACTGTATCGCCCACACGTGGTAAGGCCGGAAGACCTACCGCCGGAATACAGGCAGCTCGCGACCTCTAATCTGCCTGACGTGGTTCACGTTCCCATGAATCCGCAAGCCTGGATCACAATCACTGACGCCATGTCAGACGTCGTGCGCCCGGGAGTAGGCACTGCTGGCATGGAGCATCTTGAAGGAATTGATTTTGCCGGAAAGACCGGAAGCGCCCAGGTCATCAGTAACACACTGCGCAAGAGCAAAGGCTTCTCCAGCAAAGCTTACAAGGACAACGGCTGGTTTGCCGGCGTAGCCCCAAGACGTAATCCGGAGATCGTGGTGTGCGTCCTGCTGGAGCAGGGCGAGCATGGCTATCTTGCTGCTCGCGTTACTTCAGAAGTGATCAAGTCCTACGTGGAAAAGCAGCGCCGTCTGCGCAACAATCCCACGCTGTTCAGTGACAAAGATGATCCGGGAAGCGTCCCCGTAGCGGGCTTCTGGACAAGCCCGTCCCAGGAGGAGCGCGAGACTCAGCAGCCGTCCCAGGAAGCTGAATCTCCTGAAGATCACCTGCGCGGCGGAACGCTGCTGGTGAAAATGAGTGCACCGCACTCCAAACAAGCAAAGGCAGCACTCCCGGCTCAAATCGGCGTGGCAGGAGAGCACTGATGCGCCGGATGATTTCTTTCCGGGACTTCGATTGGACTCTGCTCACCTTTGTCCTGCTGATTTGCTCTCTCGGAGT
This sequence comes from Candidatus Angelobacter sp., assembly GCA_035252525.1. Taxonomy (GTDB): domain Bacteria; phylum Acidobacteriota; class Terriglobia; order Terriglobales; family Acidobacteriaceae; genus Angelobacter. The sequence continues at coordinate 3,188 of DATFDA010000387.1, forward strand.
CCTGGAAATTTACAGCAGCACCTATGGAACCAAGTTCGCCACCAGCGGCGGAACTCCCCTGTACATGAAGCAGGTGTACTGGATAATGAGCGGAGTGGTGTTGATGTTCCTGGTCAGCTTGCTGAATTACCAGTTGCTGCTGGAGAACTCCCACTGGTTTTACATTGCTTCGGTTCTGTCGCTTCTGGCAGTGGCAATCGTTGGCAAAAAATATCTGGGCGCTCGGCGCTGGATCCAGCTTCCAGGAGGCCAGCATTTCCAGCCATCGGAGTGGGTAAAACTGGTCCTGATCCTCGCCATGGCGCGTTACTTCAGTGAAGATAGCGACCATAGCACTACTTTTTCCGATATCGTAAAAGGTGGATTGATCGTCCTGGTTCCCATGGCCCTGGTTCTGAAACAGCCGGATTTGGGAACAGCCCTCACTTATGTTCCCGTGGCGATCATGGCGTTGTTTTTGGGCGGGATTCAGTTCAAGCATGCGCTCATCATTCTGGTGATCCTGGGAGTGTTGGCTCCCACAGTCTGGGTCAAAGGCCTGAAACCCTACCAGAAGCAGCGATTGACCAGCTTTCTTCACCCTGACGCCGATTCCCAGAAGTCGGGGTATCAAGTTGAGCAATCCAAAATTGCGGTAGGTTCCGGCGGCATCTGGGGCCGCGGAATACGCGGTGGATCGCAGACTCAGGGCGCTTTTCTGCCCGAGCCGCACACTGATTTCATCTTTGCCGCATGGTCAGAGGAGCACGGGTTTGTCGGCGCAGTCGCCTTACTACTGCTATACTTTATGCTATTGATGCGTTTGATCCACAACGCTCAAACCGCGCCTGACCGCGCGGGAGGGTTTGTGGTGATGGGAGTAGTGGCTGTGCTGCTATTTCACGTCCTGGTCAACGCAGGCATGGTGGTTGGCTTTATGCCCGTCACCGGAATTCCTTTGCCCCTGATGAGCTATGGCGGCTCATCCTTGTTGTTCATGTTTATGGCGCTGGGAATTGTGATGAACGTTCGTATGCGCCGTTTCGTCAACTGACGGGCAGGGAAATGGGAACAAAACGCGCCCAGCGCGGCGCACACGAGACAAGATTTAAACGTTGAGCCCTGACGTTGAATGAGGGCGCCGGCCTCTGAAGAGAGCTGGAGTGAAAATTTGAGAGCGTTACCCGGGATGGCAACGGCCCCGCAAATTGCAGAGTGGCCACAACCCCGGAAATGCAAAGGTGCCGAGATTTTTCAAACAAGTCATACGCAGGTTCCTGAAACTCAAGCCGGGGCTTCATCCCCAGGCGGAGCTGTGTTCCTGTTGGCAGGCAAGATTGAATTTCAAAGCACTGAAATGAACGCCGCTTCGCCGCGCTGACCATTCTCAAAAAATCACTCCTGAGCAATTTAGTCTTCTTCGGGCCGGAAAAACCGGAGAATATCCATGTCAAAAGAGTTGTTTGTCTCTTCCACACCGCATGAGACCAAGGTCGCGGTGGTGGAAGAAGATCAGTTAGCTGAAATTTATTACGAGCGTGAGAACGAGTACACGCTCGCCGGCTCCATCTACAAGGGCCGCGTCACGCGCGTCCTTCCCGGCATGCAGTCAGCATTTGTGAATATCGGGCTGGAACGGGATGCCTTCCTCTATGTTTCTGACTTCCTGCTGGAAGAAGAGGAAGACGCCGAGGGCCTGGAACAGGTGGTCTCGCGCAGCAAGCCCCTGGTGATGGGTGAAAGCCCGGAGGCCGGAAGTGAAGCTCCACCTCTGGAAGCCGAGGCAGCCATCGCAGATGAGCTTGCCGAGGAAGAGTCTGCTTCCGAAGAAACTGCCCAGGCCCACCCAGAGGAAACCCGCGAAGAAGAGCAGAGTCATGAAGGTGCTCGCAAATGGCGCGGACGCCGCCGTAGGGGACGCGGGCGAGGACGCTTTGGTGATCGCGATGAGCGTGAGCCGGCAGCACAGCCGGTACAGGAAGCGCAGCCGGAAGTCCGGCCTGAACCGCCGCGAGAAGAGCGCCGCGAACGCTTTGAGCGTGGGCCGGAACATCATGGGGATGTGGCGCCCATGGTGCTGCCGGGCGAGTCCATTTCCAAGTACGGGGGCACACCGGCTGCAAGTGAATCGCGCCAGGCACAGCCACCAACTCCCGCGCGAACCGCACGCGCCTCAACCGAGTACACCATCAATCCAGGTCAGTTCTCGCCCGGGTCCATGGTGTTGCCGGGCGAATCACTTGCCAAATACCAGCATGAAAGCCCGTCGGCCGCCTCGGCGGTTGCGGCAGAGCCGCATATTGTTCACGAGCCGGAGGCGGAACGCGGTTTTGAGCAGGAGTTGGAATCACCTTCTCGCGGCGAAATCTTTGAGGCTGCACACGAACATCAGAGGCAGGAGAACGCGGGGGCTGTCTCATGGGAAGATGCTGCAGAGCCTGAGACAAATGCCGCTGGCCATGATGAAGACCGCCATGAAGACCGCCAACACGGAGAAGAAGAACGGCTCAAGCACATGGGTGTTGCCGCTGTCTTCGGTAACGAACAGGTGATTGAAGAGACTTCAAGCGAGTTCCAGCACCAGCAAACCGCGCAACAAACTTCCGAAGCTGAGCAAACTCGTGATGATGCACCTTCTTCAGAAAGTACGCCACAAGTTGAGCCCCAGCCCTGGCGCGCTGCACCCAGAGGCGTAATGGAAGAGGAGGAGATTGAAGAGGAAGAAAGCGATCTTCCCGGCTTTGAAGAAGATCTGGACCTGGCGGAATTCGACGAGCTTGAAGAAGAGGTGCTCGGTCCCGGAGATGAGCGTCTGGTTCC
>DATFDA010000388.1:0-4438 GCA_035252525.1 Candidatus Angelobacter sp.
GGCGCAAACAGGTCATCGATTGACTTGCAGCCGATCTCGCGCAGCATCTGCTGGCGGTCAGCGGGAGATTTAGGAAGATAGCGCATGGTGATTTTGTAATTGGGTAATTTGGTAATTGAATAATTTGGCAAGTGCGCAGGGCACACCTTCGCGGTGCACTGGATTGCCCACCTTACTCTGTTACCAAATTACTCAATTACAAAATGGAGTGCCTATTTCTCCTCCGCAATGTACGTTTCGTACTCCTCCGCGGAGAGCAGAGATCGCAGGTCATCCGGGTGAGTCAGTTCAATCTTCACCATCCAGGCCCTGTGCGCATCTTTGTTGATTTGCTCGGGCGACTGGTTCAAGGACTCGTTGATTGCCACCACCCTGCCGGCCACTGGCGCATAAAGCTCAGACACAGCTTTTACTGACTCCACCGTGCCAAACGTCTTTCCCGCCTCCAGGTTGCCGCCCACTTTGGGCAGTTCAACAAAAACAATGTCGCCCAGCGATTCCTGCGCGTGATCAGTGATCCCAACCAGCCCGGTGTTGCCGCTGACCTGAATCCACTCATGTTCTTTGGTGTACTTGTAGTCTTTCGGGTATGCCATTCTCTCTGCCCCTCTGTCTCTGCTCTGGCGTGACTATGATTTTTTTGGCCGTTTATAAAACGGTGTCGGCACTACTTTGCACTTCACCCTTTGTCCGCGGATCTCCACAAAAACTTCATGGCCCAACTCAGAGCGTGATGGCGGCACGTAAGCCAGCGCTATGTTCTTTTTGAGGAAAGGCGCATACGATCCACTGGTGATGTAGCCGATTTCCCTGCCTGCCTCGTCCAGCACCTTGTAGCCATCGCGGGGAATGCCGCGATCCACAGCTTCCAGTCCCACCAGCGTGCGCGTGAGTCCGGCAGCTTTGGCCTTTTCCAGCGCCGCGCGCCCGATGAAATCTTCCTTTTCCATCTTGCAGAATCGGTCCAGTCCGGCTTCCCACACATTGATGGTGTCAGAAATCTCATGTCCGTAGAGCGCCATCTTGCCTTCCAACCGCAGCGTGTTGCGCGCGCCCAACCCGCAGGGAACAATCCCAAATTCCTTGCCCGCCTCCATCACCTCATTCCAGACGCGCTCGCTCGTCGCGATGTCAGAAGGGACATAGATTTCAAAACCGTCTTCAGCGGTATAGCCGGTGCGCGCAACCATGGTGTTCGGCAGCCCGCAGACGGTCCCATGTTTGAACCAGTAATTCTTGATCTGTGAGAGATTGACGTCTGTGAGTTTCTGCAGCGTAGCTTCTGCCTTTGGCCCCTGGATGGCGATCTGCGTGTAGTAGTCGCCCACGTCATCAGCGTGGCAGTGAAAACGGCTTACATTTTTCTTCACCCAGCCGTAGTCTTTTTCGCGCGTGCCCGCATTGATTACCAGCAGGTAGTCATTGTTGCCCAGTTTGTGGACAATCACGTCATCCACGAAAGTCCCTTCGGGATAAAGCAGCGCTGAATAGTGTGCCTGGCCTTCCTGCAGTCGGGAGGCATCGTTCATGCTGATCCACTGCGTGGCCTTCAGCGCCTCTGGACCGCGAAGCAGGATGTCGCCCATGTGAGAGACGTCAAACACTCCCACGCCTGTGCGTACCGCCACGTGTTCCTTCATCAGGCCGCCACTGGACGGGTATTCCACCGGCATATCCCAGCCGCCAAAATCCACCATTTTGGCGCCGAGCCGCCGGTGCAAGGCATTGAGCGCGGTTTTTCTGAGGGTCTGGGTTTCCGTTGTGGAGGACAAGCTGCCGTTTCCTTCCCGAACTGCCGCAGGCCACAGAATGGCCCGGCGCGCAGTGACGAACCTTCAAGGTTAACATTCGCGTTTTGTGAGGGTCAATTCAAGCGGGGCATCGTGCGTGAAAGCTCGTTAGAAATGTCCCCCTTACCTCATTTGAAATGTTCTCCCGGATCGCCGGTTCCGACCCTAGGATTTTTGCCGTTCGTAACCTTGCAGCCCGCCATTCCCCTCGGCTAAGCTGCGCCTTATGCCCAAGGATTTTATCTGCGTTCTCTGTGACGAGATCGAACGCCGCTGCACCTGCACCAAGTACTGCTGGTTGTGTCGCGCGCAGTTCGACGTTCGCCTCTGTGAAGATGGCCAGTATTACTGCCGCCCCTGCCGCGAATCCTGTGACATGGAAGCCCAGTACCAGAGCAACGGATAATCGGGTGATCCGGTGATCGGTGGATCGGGTGATCTGCCCCTGATTCCTTGCGATAATCGATGTGCTGTTCTAGCCAAACAGTGACTCCGGATATTGCTTTCTCATTACCACCGAAATGCCAAGGACCAATTCAGATCACCCGATCACCGGATCACCCGACCACCCGATCCGTTCCCGCTCTCCGCTGCAGCAATCTGAAATCATCTCTTACTATCGGCAAATGCTTCACCGCTGGGGGCCGCAAAACTGGTGGCCTGCGCAGTCACGCCTGGAAGTGATTGTAGGCGCTTACCTCACGCAAAACACCAACTGGACCAATGTTGAGAAAGCCATTGCCAATCTGCGGCGTGCTCGCGTGCTCAGCATCAAGGGGCTGCGTGAGCTGCCGCTCAGCCAATTGCAGCAGCTTATCCGGCCTTCAGGCTATTACCGCCAGAAAGCAGACAAGCTGAAAACGTTTGTCCGCTTTCTTGACACCAGCTACTCTGGCTCGCTCGACTGCATGTTCTCGCAGTCGACCCAAAAGCTTCGTGCAGAGCTGCTGGCGTTGAACGGTGTCGGGCCGGAAACTGCCGACTCAATTCTCCTCTACGCCGGCAATCATCCTGTGTTCGTGGTTGATGCCTACACGCGCCGCATCTTGGAGCGGCACGGAATTGTCATCACCGAAGCCCGCTATGATGAGATCCGGTTGATGATTGAAGACGCATTGACGCGCGCAACGCCTGAACAGATCCGGTTCCAGCAGCATGGTTCTGACCCAAGACATCCTGTCTCGCGCATGAGCCGCATGTCTCGCACCGAACTGGCGCAGCATTATAACGAGCTGCACGCGCTTATTGTCCGAGCCGGGAACCTGTATTGCCGGAGTACTCCGAAATGTGAAGGTTGTCCGCTGCAGAAATTTTTAACTTCGCAAACAAAGCAACAGCCCTCGAAAGGTTCCCATCGAATCTGACAACAACTGATTCGAGATTGGGGGCAAACAATGCTTTTGCTGTTAGCGATAATCCTGTTCATAGCGTGGATTCTGGGCTTCATCGCATTCCACGTGACGGTCGGGTTCATTCACATATTGCTGGTTTTGGCCGTCATCGCATTGATCTGGCACCTGGTGGCCGGGCGAAGGACCGCGGTCTAAGTCCAAAATTGTGCATAGAGGCGCAGTTCATTTGCGCCTCTTCAGCTTTTTATTCCGGCCAGATGGCCAGAGCCGTCTTGCTGAGCACCTGCTCTTTCATTTCTGCGGATAGATCGAGCGTCTGAAACTGCTCCAGATTCTGCCGGATATCAGGGATGCCGGGGCTCGGCCAGTCCGTGCCAAACAGCGTCCTCTGCGCGATTTGCTCCAGGCGCGGAAAATATGTAAGCAACTGCTTCGGCGGAATTCCGCTGATATCCAGGTGCATATTGCGATGCCTCCGCAGAAGAAAGAACGCAGTCTGCATCCAGATGGGCCGACCGCCGTGCGCCATCAGGATCTTCAGCCTGGGAAAATCCACCGCAACGTCGTCAAGGTAAATCGGGTCGCCATAGCGGTTGCGCGCCGCCGGAAAGATTGATGTTCCCGTGTGCACCATCACCGGAATGCCGTTTGCTTCGGCCGCGCGATAGATGGTCTCCAGTTCCTTAACCCCGTTCAGGTAGTCATTCGCATACAGCAGTTGATGCGGCGGGTGAATCTTAATCAGGCGGATTCCCAGCCGCACAATCTCATCGATATCTTTCTCCACATTCAAGCTGTGCCGCGGATGCACACTGCCGCAGGAGATCAACCGTCGCGGATTTTCCTTGCAGTAATTCGCCACCCACTGGTTCACCTCATGCGTAAAGCCCATGGTGTCCGGCGCTACATAATTGATGAGCACCGCGCGGTCCACACCAATGGAATCCAGATACTTGAGCAGAGCCTTGGGCGAACGGCAGTATTCAAGGATGTCGTCATAATGGCCGCGCGCTTTCTTCATCACCTCAAGCGCAGCCGTCTTGAACATCTCCGCGGGTTGAATGTGGATGTGGCAGTCGGTGATGATCATATCTTCCAAAGTCCCGAACGCAGTGAGGGTCCCTATCACAAACCAAGCTCTTGAAGCCCGGAAACCAGGCACTTAGCCATTAGCCTTTAGCCAAAGCTTCCTTTGCGTCCTTTGCGAGCGTCGCGGTGAATCAACTGTTTGCCGCCTTCATCAACGCCCTCTTCGCGTAAACCTTAATCATCTCTCTCCGGTATTCCGGCGTCAGT
>DATFDA010000389.1:0-3803 GCA_035252525.1 Candidatus Angelobacter sp.
ACATCCAAGGGGACCATCCAATTCCTACTGGACAAGCCAATCCCGACTGCACTGATCAGGAAACTGGTGAAATCGCGGGTTGCCGGAATTTAGAAAGAACATCCTTATGGACAAACCGGCTTGAATATCCCTAAAGAATGCAGCAGCCCCGAATAGAGGCTGCTGCAAGTGGATGGGATACTCTTTTGGTTAACGCGACGGCTCCGTCCTTGACGTCATTCTCTGACTGACAGGACCGGCATCGCCAATCTTCTCCGCCACTGATTTTGCCTGCGTGAACAGCAGCAGGTAATCCGGGCCGCCGGCCTTGGAGTCAGTGCCGGACATGTTGAACCCGCCAAAGGGATGGGCTCCTACGATGGCGCCAGTGCACTTGCGGTTGAAATAGAGATTGCCGGTATGAAAATCGTTCCGGGCGCGCTCCAGTTTCTCGCGTGAGGTGGAGTAGACAGCGCCAGTCAGGCCAAATTCAGTATTGTTGGCGATCTCCAGAGCATGATCAAAATTACGCGCCTTGATCACCGCCAGCACAGGCCCGAAGATCTCTTCCTGGGCAATCCGCGCTGTAGGCGGCACATCGGCTATTACGGTTGGCTGAATGAAATATCCGTGGCCGGCCTCTTTGGCCGGGCCGCCGCCATTGATCACCCACCCTTCTTTTTTGCCGACCTCAATGTAGTCAAGAATGCTCCTGTATGCCTTCTCGCTCACAACCGGGCCCATCGGCTTATTTTCCACCGGATCACCCACGGTGATTTTGCTCACCCGATCTTTGAGGCGCTCCAGGAACACGTCATAAACCTTTTCATCAATAATGGCGCGCGAGCACGCGGAGCACTTCTGGCCCTGGAAGCCGAAAGCAGCCTGTGCCACACCCTCTACAGCGGCATCGATATTCGCATCGGCATCAACGATGATTGAGTCTTTGCCGCCCATCTCAAGAATGGTGCGCTTGATCCACTTCTGGCCGGAACGGGGCGTTGCAGCGCGCTGGTTGATATCAAGCCCCACTTCCTTCGATCCGGTGAAGGCGATGAAACGAAGCTGGGGGTGCTCCACCAAACCGGCGCCAAAGCTTGAGCCTGAGCCGGGGCAGAAGTTCACCACGCCATCAGGAATGCCCACTTCTTGCAGGACCTCAAAAAATTTGGCGGCAATGGCTGGCGAGTCATGCGAGGGCTTCAGTACCACAGTATTCCCTGTGACGATGGCTGCCATGGTCATCCCAGCCATGATGGCGCAGGGGAAGTTCCACGGCGGGATCACCGCGGCCACGCCGAGAGGAATGTACATGAGCGTGTCATGCTCGCCGGGCAGTTGCACCGGAGTTTCAGCCTTCCCAAGGCGCAGAGCTTCGCGCGCATAGAATTCGGCAAAATCAATGGTCTCCGCGATGTCCGCATCTGCTTCAGCCCAGTTCTTGCCTACCTCATAAATCATCCACGCGGAAAACTCGAATTTGCGCTCGCGCAGAATGCCTGCAACCTGATGAATCAGCGATGCCCGCTCCTCGACCGTAGTCCGCTTCCAGCTTTCAAATGCGGCAGCCGCCGCCCGGATGGCCGGTTCCACGTGCTCGCGGCCCGCACTCTGGAATATCCCCACAACCTGCGATGGATTGGCCGGATTTACCGAGGTGATCTTCTCTTTGGTCCTGATGATCTGGTCGCCGATGACCATGTCATATTCCCGGCCCAGTTCGGCCCGCACTTTGGCCAGGGCATCGAGCATTTTACGGGCATTTTCCGAGTTGGTGAAGTCCGTCAGCGGCTCGTTGCGGAACGGGTCATAGGCAACACGGAGGGCGGGACGGGAAGTTTCAAGGGCAGTAGCCATAGTGAGTCCTTTTGAGAGTCAGTTAAACATCCTATTTTACTACTTCAGAGAATCAGGTCGCCTGCCGGGCCAAGCTACTGTGGTTTCAATTCTGGCAATCCTGGCAATTCTGGCAATCCGTTAAGTTGCGTTAACGTCTTCGCCTCTTAATCGCGTCCCACCTGACAAATATTTACTCCAGCCACTTCAGTCTTAACCATATTCCGGTCCCGAGCTGGGTCAAATACTTCAGAGGCCGGAAAAGCGGCCGGGGGTCACAAAATGAAATTCATCCGCAACAAATGGCTCATCATCACCGTGCTGCTGGTTGGCATGGCGGCATTGACGGCGTTCAAGTTCCAAACCAAAAAAGCGCCGCAGTACTACACAGAGAAGGTGGTGCAAGGGAACATTCAGGACGTGGTGCAGGCCACGGGCACTATCAACGCCGTAACCACGGTGCAGGTCGGGTCGCAGGTGTCCGGCACCATCCAGACGCTTAATGCTGATTTCAATTCTCACGTCCGCAAAGGGCAGGTAATCGCGCAGATCGATCCTTCATTATTCAAAGGCGCTCTGCTGCAGGCGAAGGCCGACCTGGCAGACGCGCAGGCCAATCTGATTGCCGCCAAGGCAAATCTGGAAAAGGCCGATGCAGCCGCGGCCCAGGCCAAGCTGGATTTCGGGCGCTACACCACTCTGGCGAAAGAAGGCGTGGTTCCGCAGCAACAGCTTGATACAGCCAAAGCGACCAATGATACCGATATCGCTGCGGTGAGCGCAGCCAAAGCCCAGGTAACGCAGGCGGCGGCGCAGGTGCAGCAGAAGTCGGCGGCAGTGGCGGTTGCGCAGACCAATCTCGACAACACCACCATCAAGTCCCCCATCGACGGCACCGTGGTTGCCCGCAGCGTAGATGTGGGACAGACCGTGGCGGCATCTCTGCAAGCGCCAACGCTGTTCACCATTGCGCAGGACCTTACCAAGATGCAGGTCTACGTGAGCACGGATGAGAGTGATGTGGGCTCCATCCAGGCCGGGCAGACCGTGAACTTCAAAGTTGACGCGTTCCCCAACCAAACTTTTTACGGAAAAGTTTCTGCCGTGCGGCTGAATGCGACCACGGTGCAAAACGTGGTGACGTACACCACCGTAGTGGATTTTGATAACCCGGATACCAAGCTCTACCCCGGTATGACCGCTTACGTAAACATCCCGGTGGCTTCGGCAAGCAACGTGGTGAAAGTCCCGAACGGTGCGCTGCGTTACAAGCCTGATTTGGATGCAACTCAGGTAAGCGCATTGCTCCAGCAGGCCGGAATCTCGGCTGATGCAGGCCGGACGCGCAAAGGTGCTCAGGCTGGCCAGCAAGCGCAAGAGCAAGCGCAGACTGCGATCGTCTGGAAGCTGGGTGCGAAGAAGTCGCTGGAGCCGGTGCAGATCAAGCTGGGCATCACCGATCATACCAACACGGAAGTAGCGCAGGTGCTCAAGGGCTCTCTGAATCCTGGCGACCAGGTGATAACCGGCGCGGCTGCTTCATCGCAGAAGGCCGGTGCCACCGCAGCACCCGGAATGGGCGGATCACGCGGCGGTGGTATGAGAGGCATGGGAAGGTAAGCGTCCTCAGCTCTGTGGTGAGTCTCTGCGAAAAATTTCACCACAGAGACACAGAACCACTGAAGAAAGGTATCAGGAAGTTTCAAAGACATTGGGAAATAGGGGAAAGATTATGGCAACGCTAGCACAAGTCGAATTCAACGCAGAACCAGTACTCGCGAAACAGGCAGCAACGCCGGTGATCGCAGTGGAAGACGTGCACAAGTATTACAACCTTGGAGAAACCAAGGTGCACGCGCTGCGGGGAGTGGATTTGAAGATTGAGCCAGGCGAGTTTGTGGCCATCATGGGATCCAGCGGCAGTGGCAAGTCAACCTTCATGAACATGCTGGGCTGCCTGGATAAACCGAGCAGCGGCAAATACCTCC
>DATFDA010000390.1:0-4507 GCA_035252525.1 Candidatus Angelobacter sp.
TAATCCCATACCCTAAACCTCTACCATCTCGACCGGCTCCGAAGGAACGTGCGACTGAGAAGGAGCGGAGATATCTCGAGAATGTCTCCTTCACCATACAGATTCAGGAAATTTTGCCCAGGCTCGGCCTCAGAAATCGCATTTCCCGTCCCCAACTTCCGGCCGGGTCCTGCCAGTTGTTTCTCACGCGCGAATTGCCACCCGCACGTCCTGGTAGTTCTCGTAATAGACCAAACGATGGCACTGAGTCCGATAGAAATTCTGATTGGTGTTAATTCGCGGCCAATTCTTCTCTTCAACTCAGTGTTTACCTGTCCCGGCTAGCCGTGGATCCGTGTTCATCTGTGGCCAATAGTTTTCTTTCTTTCTCCGTGCCTCCGTGTCTCTCTCGAAAATGCAACCGAGAGCTACGAAGCACCATCCCCGCCCAGAGTCCAGCGCCGTCAGGCGCGGCATAACGTTAGCCCAGCTCCGTTCCCGAGTCGCGCAAAGCGCGATGACGGATAAGGGCTGGGTAGGCTTGGGCAAAATGCCACATCCGCACTGCCGTAGGCTGGAGCGGAGCCGCAGGCGCTGCGACAATAAGACCATTCTCATTCACGTTTGGGATCGTCATGGTTCATGAAGACTCCGTCGCAGATTTTTTGCTTGTTCAATCACCAAAGAATTTCAGGCTGCTGTCCTGCGCGATTTTTGCACTGAGTTCAGGAATTTCAGCAGATCGGCGTTGACTTCATCCTGGTGTGTGGCCGTAAGGCCGTGCGGCCTGCCGGGGTAGTAAATTTCCTGCGCCCCTTTGATGAGCTTGGCCGATTTCTTTGCCGAATCCTTGATCGGCACCACCTGGTCGTCCTCTCCGTGCATCACCAGTGTTGGTACATCGAATTTCTTGAGGTCTTCCGTGAAGTCGGTCTCGGAAAATGCCTTGATGCAGTCGTAGGCGTTCTTGAGGCCGGCCTGCATGCTCCAGAGCCAGAACTGGTCCAGCATTCCCTGTGAGACCTTGGCGCCGGGCCGATTGGCGCCATAGAACATGACGGCAAAGTCTTTGTAAAATTGCGACCGATCCTTGAAGAGGCCGCTGCGCAATCCATCAAACACCTCGATTGGGAGTCCCTCGGGATTGGCAGGGGTCTTCACCACGATCGGCGGCACAGCGGCAATCAGCACCGCCGCTGCCACCCGTTTTGTGCCATGGAGTCCAATGTAGCGCGCAACTTCACCTCCGCCCGTGGAGTGCCCTACAAGCGTGACATCTTTGAGATCAAGCGCCTCAATGACGGCCGCCAGATCGTCCGCGTAAGTATTCATGTCGTTCCCGGATGAAGTCTGGCTCGAGCGGCCATGCCCACGCCGGTCATGCGCAACTGCGCGGAATCCATTCTGGGCGAGGAAAAGCATTTGCCCGTCCCACGCGTCGGAATTCAGCGGCCACCCGTGCGAAAATGTCACCACCGGGCCTTTGCCCCAGTCTTTGTAGTAGATTGTCGTGCCATCTTTCACGGTAATAGTGCTCATACAAATTTCTCCTTGAATTTTTGTGAAATAGAAATGCTTGCAGTATTTATTTCGTGGGTACCAGAACTGGAGCGCCTTTGTTCTTTACCAGGAACACCACGAACTTCGCCGGTTTAGTCTTGCTTGCGTTCCGCCCGACCACGTGGACGTCATTGGGCCCTTCGTAGAAAGTCTGGCCTGGTTTGAGGACCATTTCTTTTCCGCCCCGCAACTGCATCACAATCTCGCCTTCCAGCACATAAACAAACGCGTGTGCGTTGTGGCGATGGATTGGGTCAGAACTGCCCGGCGGATATTCCACCGTGATCATCACGCCTTCTTTGCCGGGAAGATTGGCCAGGTCTTTCGCCATGAGCTGCGTTACCTTGGCCTCCTGGGCCAGAAGCGTGCCTGAGATCAGAAATGCCATGGCCAGGATGAGCTTTGTGAACGTCATAAATCACCCTTTCTTGATCGATGCCATTCATGAATCGTGGCTCTGTGCCTGTTTTTATGCCGCCACGCTGGTTCCTGCCGACTGAGCCAGCCAGCTTTCGAAACGGGTCTCGCCTAGTCGTGCGTTATTGCCTGGGAGCAGGGTTCTCTCGCCGATTCTTGCTCCTCCGTAACGCGCGTCTGGATCAGCAATGACTTGCCGGGGATCTTTGAGTGCTGCCAGTCGCCGCCGCACCAGATCATCCACGCGGAACTGTTCCGGGCCCGCAATTTCCACTATCCCGTTTACCGGCTGGCCTACGGCAACCCTGGCCACGCCGCTCGCCACGTCGTCAGCAGCCATCGGCTGGAAAAGCACATGGGGCAAATGCACCTTGCCGTCAACCACAGAAATATCCGCCAGGCCCTTGAGGAATTCGAAGAACTGCGTCGCGTGCACAATGGAATAAGGGATTGAAGATTCCTGGATAAGTTTTTCCTGAGCGATCTTGGCGCGCATGTAGCCGCTCTCCGCCAGCCGGTCGGTTCCCACCACTGATAAAGCAACGTGATGTCCTACGCCTGCTGCCGCTTCATATTTCAGGAGGTTACGGGTTGATGTCTCAAAGAACTTCAGCACTTCTGCGTCTTCCCAGGAAGGGGAATTTGATACGTCAACCACCACCGAGGCCCCTTTCAGCGCTTCGTCCAACCCTTGCCCGGTAACAGTGTTGACTCCCGAATCGGGCGATGCCGGTACTGCTTCATGTCCGTGCGTACGAAGTTTGTTGACCAGCTTTGATCCTATGAGTCCGGTACCGCCGATCACTGTTATTTTCATAGTCGTCTCCTTTCATTCTTGACCAAGCTTTCTTCAGAGCCATCTGCTCTTACTGGCTAAGACAAGGCCGACGGGAATTTTGTGACAAGAGGTCTCTTTTGCCTGTGGATAAAGAGCAGCACCGATGTCGCACTAGTGAGTGCCGGGCTGACCCAAAGAAGAAAGGACAAAGAACAATGAGCAATGAAGGAAGACTTAGTTTCGAATGGTTAAGGCTGCATCAGCAGGACGAGAACCGGTTCATTCATGGGCTCCCGATTCCAGACTGGGTTTTTTCGGATTCGTGGCTGGCGTTTTCTCACCCCTCGCTGCATTGGCAAGGCGTTTTTCAATGCGCCGGTCCGGAATCAGCCAGATCAGCGCGGCGGCCACAAGAATCGCCTGTGCGAGCGACGGAGAACGCAGCGTAACAACAATCGCTATCACGTACAGCCCTGGCGATAGCTTGCCCTTCCAATCGTGCCCGACCGCCTTCTTCAATATTGAGTCCGGCCCTTGCGCCCGGATGATTGCCTGCTGCAGCAGGAGGTAGGCGATGGCGGCCATCAACAGCACCACTCCATAGACCGCGGTGGGCAAGGCGGTGAAATGGTTTTCTCCCATCCACCCGGTGGTGAACGGAAATAATGAGAGCCAGAACAAGAGGTGCAGATTGGCCCACAGCATGGCGCCTGTAACCGAGGTTACGGCATGCAGCATGTGATGGTGGTTGTTCCAGTAAATGCCCACGTAGACGAAACTCAAGACATAACTGAGAAATGTGGGCACCAGCGGCGCCAGGTCGCGCACATGGTCGCCGTGCGGCGCCTTCAGTTCTAAAACCATGATCGTGATGATGATCGCGATCACCCCGTCACTGAACGCTTCCAGCCGCCCCTTGCTCATTTACGTTCCGCGCCCTCACCCTTCGCCGTTTCTGTTTCTGACGACAGCATAGCCCTTCGGACTCAGCCACGCTGGCGGGTGAGCCCTTGAGAACTGGATTCAACCAGACGGAAGTGCAGCCTTCATTTTATTCGAATCGTCACTGGTATCTGAAAATCTAAGAGGTCTATACAGCAACGCCGAACATAGAAAAGGATGTACTCAGAAAGGAGATGCACGATGGCAACTCTCGCCGAGCCTCTACCGCAAAGCGCTTCGTCCTTCTGCTTTGACATGAAGGCCAGTACTGACCACGATGATGGCCTTTCAGCTTTTGCCAACGTGCGTGCGCGGCTGTTCGGCATCGCTTATCACATGCTCGGAAGCCCGGCGGAAGCCGAAGATATTGTTCAGGACGTTTGGTTGCGGTGGCAGTCGATTGATCGCAGAGTGGTCCAGGATGCGGCCGCTTTTTTGGCCAGAACAACCACACGATTGTGTATCAACCTCGCTCAATCCGCCCACTCGCGCCGGGAAACCTGCGTCCGGGAGTGGCTTCCGGAACCGGTTGACACAACCGCCGATCCTGCATTGGGCGCAGAGCGCGGCGAAGCATTGGAGGTTGCGGTGCTTGTACTGCTGGAAAAACTCTCGCCCACAGAACGCGCCGCATACATTCTGCACGAAGCCTTCGATTACTCCTACCGCCAGATTGCCGGCATCCTGCAGATCGAAGAAGCCAACACCCGTCAACTCGTCTCCCGTGCCCGAAAGCACATCGTGGATGGCCGGCGCGCACCCGTTAGTTCATGTGAGCAGCGGCGGCTTCTCACGGTCTTTACCGCTGCCGCAAAGGAGGGCGAATTAGCC
>DATFDA010000391.1:0-4437 GCA_035252525.1 Candidatus Angelobacter sp.
AGCAGCCAGAACACCACAAAAGCAGAGCCTCCGTGGGTGAGCATCAGAATGGCTTGACCGGAAAGCCACCTCTGCATGCGATGGCCACCGCGCAGCAACGTTGAACGCACACGCGCCTGATTGCTCAGCGGAAACAGCGACACCAGCCAATGGATTGATTTTTGTCCATCAATCATGAAATACGACGCCGCCAGCAGCATGGTGCCAAAAGCAATGATGCCGCTGGTGACTTGCTGCGGCTGAAAGTTGCGCGCCAGAAAACGCTGCGCATAGCCGGTGATCTGTTTTGTGCTGATGTGAAGCGCTGGAATGGCGTGGTGCAGCCAGGCATCAATCTGGCTGATTCGCTGGGGCCAGATATGCTGGATATTTTTCAGGTCGCCCAGCATAGGCGGCACAAAAAAGATAAGCACCAGCGCAAGCAATCCCAGCACGCCGCCGAACAGCAGCAGCACGGCCGAACCCACGCCGGGACTCCACTTCCAGATGCGGAGCTTCTGGATCCACTGCACCAGCGGATACAGCAGGACAGCAACCAGCACGCTTACATAGATCACCAGCAGCGCCTGCCGGAGCACATAACAGAGATACAGCAGGATGCCGACGCCAAAGCAGAACAGGATGGCGGAACGATATCGCTCCCACATTAAGAGTTTGGATGTACGTTCCGAGCATCTCGTGCCCTGGCCGGCCGCGCCTCCCAAAAGTTTTCTGCCACACGAGCGCCTGCAGCACGCCTCCTTTCGCCGGCGAATATGAACAGCCGTTACACCTCAACAGCACGGTTGCAAATGAATCGCAAAGTAGTTCTCCTGAACGCCTACTGCTGTTTGACACATCTTCTGGTTCTGGGCAACATGGATTCCCATGCTGCCCACGCCAATCAACGATCTCAAAGCCTTTGTGCCCGCCAAAGATCCTGCACTCTCCCGCAAGTTCTATACCGATCTGGGGTTCACCATCAATTGGAGCAACGACCAGATTGCAGAACTTCAGATTGGCGGCTTCCGCTTCCTGCTGCAAACCTTTTACGTTGCCGAACACGCGGGCAATTTCATGATGAGCCTGGCCGTGGACGACGCCGACGCCTGGTGGGAACACATTCAGCGCCAGCAAATACAGCAGAAGTATCCAGGCATTATGTGCAAACCTCCTGCCATGCAGCCCTGGGGAATTCGCGTGCTGTACTTGAGCGACCCAACCGGCGTTCTCTGGCACATCACGGACAACCGCAAATCATAATTCTCGATCTGCGGCTCCTCGGGGTCATCACCCCAGGACAGCCTCGACCCCAGCGTTCTGTCTGAGTTCATCAGTACTAATGAGCGACTGCCTTCGAATGGTGGTTCACCTGAGAGTTCTCTCCTCTCCGTCTACGCACTTGCTGTGATCCCTTGCCCTCCCAGTTCGGCTTCTGGCGAAGCTTGGCTCGTGTGAAGAAAGCAATTGTGAGTCGAACAAATTCAGAGTAAACTCGATTCGCTTCTTAGCGCCTTAAGGAGTGCTTTACCGCGTTCCGCTTTTAGTCTTTCCGGCTTTATCTCCTGTTCGTAAGCACGTTTGGGGAACTTTGGCACCACAAGGATAACCGAATGAAAATACCACTTGGGAAAGCAGGCGCCGCAGTTGCGGTTCTTTTGCTGGCTCTGAGTTTTACTCCGCTGTTGGCCCAGTCGCATGTTGACAACCCAGGCCAGACCCCGATGCAAGTGAATGATGAAATCGTGCCCCGTCACACTGTTCTGGCTCCTCAGTTGACGGTGGGAACAGCCACCCATACCGTCGTTCAAAATGGACGCGTGATCCAGGCGGCGTCAACTCCCTTGACCACCTGGAACGGTTCGTTCGTTTCCGGCGGGTCCACCTTCACCTTCAACATGGTGGGGACCGCACCTTCCACGGGTACCTCCACTACCGTTCAGGCTTTCATCATTCCCATCAAGCTGGTAGTGGGCACGCACACGTTTGATCCCCAAACGGTGTTGTCCAACGGCAAAACCGTAGTGAACAACACCTTAGCCTCGCCCGTTTTTGCCACCGGAGTGGACTTCACCTCCGGCGGCGTGGACATGGGCGCTACCCAATATGTTGACGCGTACCAGCGCGCCAACTTCTGGGGCACCGTTTCCGCTCATACCGGATATCATGTGCTCCTGGGCGGCCCCACAGTCCTGCCGCAAGTTACGCTGACTCCTCCCAAGCGCAGCGGGACCACCGGAACGCCCTTCGGACACCTTGCCGCCGAGGTGGACATCAATTACTTCAACTCGCAGATCCAGACCATCATGAAGAACACGGCGGCCATCCAGCCCAACACGCTTCCCATCTTCGTGATTTACGACACGTATCTCACTCAGAACCACTCGTGCTGCATCGGCGGCTATCACAGCGCGTTTGGTCTTACCAGCGCTCCGCAGTCTTACGCGGTCTTCTCGTATGTGGATCATCCGGGCGACTTCTCCCAGGACGTCTCCGCTTTGTCCCACGAGATCGGCGAATGGATGGACGATCCGCTGGTAGTTAACAACGGTAACAGCACGCCCTGCGGCACCCTGGAGAATGGCGACCCCCTGGAAAACACCGCTAATTTCGGTGGCTTCCCATATACACTCAGCGGGTTCACCTATAACCTCCAGGATCTGACCACCATGCCCTACTTCGGAGCGCCTCCAAGTACATCGGTGAACAACGAATTCACCTTCCAGGGCCAGCGTTTGACGCAGTGCCAGAACGGCAGCTAAACAATCACCTGGTTCCAATCCTTCAAAGCCCGCGGTCACACGCGGGCTTGTTTTTTGCTGCTTCGGCGAAACCATCTATCCAGCGACGCTGCGTGACCCGTCCGCGCTGGCTTCGGCAGAGCGGTTCCACCTTGCCAGTTTTACTCTCTAGTTAGCCTTAGAAGGGGTGGCCCCCTCCCCCCTTCAACCCCGAAAAATATAGACTTACACCATTCAACCCCGGCGTTGATTTCTGCACTTTTACAGTTTCTGCATGGCCGGGAAAGTGCCGAATTGTACTATTGAGTAAACACCCGCGCGACACAGGCTTAGTGCCAATGGCTAGGAACTAATGATCAAGAGGATCAAGAGCTAATGGCTAAGCGCTAATGGCTAATAGCCGTTTTTTAAATTGTCAAAGATCTTCGGTTACCACAGCCCATTGCTCAGAATAGGCTACCGGCGAATCAAATCATCATACCACCTTTTATTCGCCTAGACAAGCAAATTTCGCAACAAACCCGCGATGACCCCGGCTTGCGTCTGTTCAGAGGCAATTTCCTCTCCGCGCTCTCTGCGCACTCTGCGGTAAGTGCCTCGCCTCCGTGCTCCTCAGTGTCCTCTGTGGTTGAAACAGCCCGTAATGCCCACAAAGGCCAGCCCCCGTCCGCGCATGCGGAGACCAGATAAACCCGCTTGAATTCCCCAGCCAGACACTCTAAAGTGTCTCCAACTTTTGGAGGCTCGAACCGTGCTCAAGTCCATTGCCGACGTCATCGGCTGTTATCTGCTTTCGATTGTCCTTGTCCTGGCCACCGACCCGCTGCTCTCCCGCCTGTTCCCCGGCGATTTCGTCCGCGCCCGCGTGCCCTCGAACGCGGCGCTCATGGCCAGCACTGCCTTTTTCGTGGTGGTCTCAATCGTCTGTGCATGGCTCTGCGCCCGCTTTGCTCCTGCCCGGGCCGCGCGCCATGTGCTCTGGTTCTTTATCCTGGGAGAGGTGATGGGCATTGCCGCCACCATTCCCAACTGGAGCAAGGGCTGGCCGCACTGGTATTGGCTGTCATGGCTGGTCGCCTGGCCTGTAAGCTGCTGGATTGGTCTGCTGCTCTCCGGCCGCCACAACAAAACCAACTACCAACCCGGCGCAGGGCCTGGCCAGGCAGGAGTGGCTGCGGGAAATTAAACCCTCTGTCTTTTATGAAACGGACGCTTTCAAGTGGATTGCGCCGGCGCACAACACAACCAGCGTCCACGTCAGAGGCCTGGGAGGCCGCGATTCATCAAGAAAAAGGATAGGACCATTCTTCATTGCCGATCGTCCGCCGTGAATGTATCACAAGAACCCGAGATGTTAGCCACAACGGAATGAAAACAGATGGGCCGCACGGAATCTGGCCCTCTCCGCGCTCTCCGCGCTCTCTGCGCACTCTGCCGTAAAGCCCTTGCCTCTGTGTTCCTCTGTGTCCTCTGTGGTTAATACGTCTTTTGCGGCCTTCGCGCCCGTTGCGGTAAATGCCTTCCTGTTCTTTCGACGTGGTCCTCTCCGCGATTTCTGCGCACTCTGCGGTAAAGCCCCTTGCCTCCGTGCTCCGCAGCCTGCCCTGAGCGGAGTCGAATGGGTGCCCTTTGTGGTTAATACGTTTTTTGCGATCTTCGCGCCCGGTTGCGGTAAATGCCCCTGAAAAATCAGTCAGCCTGTGCCACAATCGTAACC
>DATFDA010000392.1:0-5601 GCA_035252525.1 Candidatus Angelobacter sp.
ACACCGCAGGGTATTGCCTCGTCAGTGGTGATCGTTGACGAAGCTGGCAGGATCATTGAAGTTGGTCTGCTGATGTGCCTCTTCGCGTTGTGCTCGGCGTTTGGACTGCACTGGCGACAACAGGTTTTTGGTGTGGCTTTAGGTTTGGGTCTCTATACCGCGGTTGAATTGGTGTCTGTTGCGATCTGGGGACAAACGAGTAAAGCCGTTCATGAATTCTTAAATGTGGGTCGTATTTTAAGTTTCAATACCAGTCTTCTTATCTGGATTGGTTATCTGCTGGCTCCTGAGCGTGCGGCTGCGAAGGTTGAGCTTCCGCAGCGGTCGCAATTGGAGCAGTGGAACCAGGCGGTCATGGAGCTTATCAAACAATGATTACTTTGATTGTGATTGCGTTGGCATTGGGCGCCATTGGGTTGTTCTATATGGCTGTACGTGCGCGGAAACGGCGCGCAAGCCAAACCGTACACCCGGTGGACCTGAAAGCGTTTCGCACGCTGGTGGATCGTGACGATGAGATCTTCCTGAAGGAGCGATTGCCGCGTTCACGCTTCGCCAGGATCAAGCGCCAGCGCGTGGCCGTTACCATGCGCTACGTGGGCAGGATTGCCAACAATGCATCGCTGGTAATGGGTCTGGGAGAAGCAGCGCGCCAGAGTGCAGATCCTGAAGTGGCGCAGACTGCCGTCCAAGTGATTGATCTGGCGACTCAGTTGCGCCTGCAGTGCCTGGTGGCTTTGGCCAAGCTATCTGCGGAATACGCTGTGCCATCGCTGAAACTGACTCCCGCTGTCCTGGCGCCTGAGTACCAGAAGCTGCGTGAGAACGTGGTCCGTCTGGGCAAACTTCAGTCGCCGGAGATGGCTCCCATGCCCATCGCGATCTGAGTTTCAAGAGCCAAGATATAAAGCTCAGAAGCCCCGCCATTGGTGCGGGGCTTTTGCGCTCGGGTTCTAGGGATGCGGGCGCCTTGTCGCTGCCCGGTTCGGCAGAGTGCTTTAAAATATAAAAATGCTTCTCCAAGGAATATTCCCGGCGGTAACCACGCCTTTTTATCCCGACGGCGGGCTCTACCACAAAAAGATTGAGCACAACATTGACCGCTATTCGCGAACGCCTGTTTCCGGCATGGTGGTGCTGGGATCTACCGGAGAGGCAGTGATGCTGAGCGATGAAGAGCGCCGGGAGGTGTTGCGAATTTCGGCGGAAGTAGCCTCACCGGAAAAGGTGCTGATCGCGGGTACAGGGGCAGAATCTGTAAGCGAAACCTTGCATTTGACCGAGTATGCGGCCAGGTTGAAGTTTGATGCCGCGCTGGTTCGCACCCCGCATTTTTACCGCACGCAGATGACGCCCGAAGCCATGCTGGCCTTTTACCGCGCGGTGGCGGACCGCTCGCCTCTGCCGGTGATTCTCTACACGGTGCCGCCATTTACAGCCTATGACCTGCCGCTGGAGGTGATTACCGAGCTGGCGGAACACAGAAATATTATCGGCATCAAGGAATCGAGCGGCAACGTTGAAAAGGTGGCCGCCATGGTGCAGGCGACCAAACATATCAAGCGAACCACAACTGTCACAGAGGTGCAGCAAGCGGTGACAAAACGGATGCTGACGGCCCGTAGCGGCGAAAGTGACGGCGGCGGACAATTGGTGAGCGTGGGCGAACTGACCGGAAGCGGTGTCGCTGCGGTAGCAACAACTCCGAAGATCAAGACCCGCAGCAAGGAACTGGGCTTTCAGATATTGGTGGGGGCGGCACACACGTTGCTTGATTCGCTGCAGGTGGGGGCCAGCGGCGGTGTGCTGGGCTTTGCGGCCCCGGCTCCTACGATTTGTTTTGAAATCTACGCCGCGTTTAGAGACAATGATTTGGAATTGGCCCGGTCAAAGCAACAAAAGCTTGAACCGGTCACCAAGCGGGTTGTTTCGCAAATGGGCATACCGGCAGTCAAATACGCCATGGACCTGAACGGCTACTATGGCGGTCCTCCCAGGCTGCCCCTACTCCCCCTCTCGGCGGCCCAAAAAACGGAAGTTGAAGAGAAAATGGCGCTATTTCGCAATTGAAGAGTTTTTTCTAGAGGGCACTTCCGGAGCAAGTCCAAAGGCACGGCGGCGGATGGAACTAAAGGAAACTACTTTTCGTCTACCACGAAGCAGGCGAAAGTATGAAAAGCATTCAGTTGAACTGGACGAAACTATGGGTTAAGGTAGTTTCCCCGGTCTGGTAGCTTTAAACAGTGTTCCTGGTTTCGCCTTGCGCATTGAGGGATTTGTGAGACAGGGACAAGAGGGAAACCGAGTGTTGTCAGCAGGCAAGAAATTACGCGAAGTCCGTGAGCAGATTGGACTGACCCTGCGTGATGTGGAAGTAGCCAGCATTGCGCTCGCTGATTCGCGGGGCATTGAAGATTTTGTCATCAATCCCAGCCGCCTTTCAGATATCGAGACCAAGGGCGTTATTCCCAGCATTTACCGCCTGTATGTTCTTTCCGTAATTTACCGGGCGGATTTTGCCGAGCTGTTGAAGCTCTATGGGATTGACCTTGGATCCACCGTCTCAGACTACGCCATCTGCAAGCCGGCCAAGACCCACCGCCTGGATATTGTGACTGCCAGGGGAACGGCGCAGATTCCAGTGAAGATGGATCCAGGATTTGATCTTCGGCGTTCCACCGATCTGGGACGGATGATTGAGAATTGGGGCCCGGTCCCAATGCAGTATCTGCAAGACCTCTCCAAGGGTAAATACACCTACGCTTATATTGGAACGGAAGACCTCACCATGTATCCGCTGTTACTTCCCGGTTCATTCGTGCAGGTGGACGAAGAACGTACGCGGGTGGAAGAAGGCAAATGGCGTTCAGAACTGGAGCGGCCCATCTACCTGGTGGAGACGCGTGAAGGCCATCTATGCTGCTGGTGCTCTGTGCGGCGAGGCGAAATCGTGCTGCAATCGCACCCGCTCTCGCCGGTGCTGCCAAGAATCCTGAAGCATCCGCAGGAGGCGGAAGTCATTGGACAGGTGGTGGGAGTGGCTATGCGACTTGTGGAGTGGTACGCTCCTGATGAGCAAGAGCTTGCACCGAATCCTGAAGAAGGCGAAGGTGAGCCGAAAGAAGTGCGTCGTCATTAACCGGCGCTGTAAGCACGAAAGACTCCGGCTTCAACACCTCCGGCCCATCTTCACGGCCCACAGCTTCCTGATAATCGCGATAAATCTCGCGCACCGGTGATTCCACCATGGCCATGGCAATTTCAGCATGAGCAGCGCGGATGGCGTCCTGCGCCTGGCGCGGACCAAAGGCGCGAGTCAGGCCCCAATGGCGGTACTGGCCGTCCGGCATCTGAAGAGAACAGATATAGGCCAGCCGCTCCAGCAGCGTGGGAAGCGTGCCTAAAGTGCGTTGTTTGAAGTTCTCTGCTGCCCGGTAAATCATGTCCTTGCCACGGAGTGGTTCTTTCATATTACAGGTGTTCTTCCCTTGCAGCAAAGTTAGCATACCGCCGTTGGGTCTTTGCGGCAGCTTTGTTTTGTTCTAAATCCGGAACAAAGCTGTGACAAAAGTAACATTGGGCGACCCCTTCAGCCACCCAATGTTGCGCTTTTGAATCCGTGCATCCAAGCACTCAGGGAATGGAGACTGAGACACCGTTTTTTAAGTTCAAAAGGAGCAATGGCATGGCACGGAAAAAGAAGGAGTTGGAGCACGAGCTACGGGATGAGCGCTCGCCTGAGTTGAAGACTGACGAACGAGCCGGCCTGGATGATCTGGGCCGCGATCCGGGCGAGGTGGGGCCGGACAGTGCAGGCCAATCAGGAGATGCGCAACGGCTCTCGGACATCGCAGAAGCCAATGAGGAATCAGTGGAAGAGCTTGCGGATACTGATCAGGCGATTGAAGCAGCCTCAGTGGAGGGAGTGGAAGACGCCGCCGCGCATCCAGAGCGCCCGGTGCACACGCATGAGGAGTATGGTCGGCCGGATGACGTGCCTCCGCGCCGCAGGGACGACGAGGCGGCGTAAAGCGGTTTATTCGCCGATATCCTCATTCCACAACTCAGGCATGCCATCGATGAAATCCTGCATCAGGTGAATGCAGTCTTCATCTTGAAGCACCTCAACGCTAACGCCGCGCGAGCGCAAAAGCTCTTCTTCGCCCATGAAGGTGCGGTTCTCTCCGATCATTACGCGCGGGATTCCGTAAAGCAAGATAGCTCCGGAACACATGGAGCAGGGGGAAAGAGTGGTGTAGAGTATCGACTCGCGATACACAGATGCGGGGCGGCGGCCTGCATTTTCCAGCGCATCCATCTCACCGTGCAGGATGGCGCTGCCGCTCTGCACCCGCCGGTTGTGACCGCGGCCTATAATTTGTCCTCGATGTACCAGTACGGAGCCGATTGGTATGCCGCCTTCCGCCAGCCCCAGGCGGGCCTCTTCAACGGCAGCAGCGAAGAATTTGTCTGAAAACACGTTTCCCATTACTCAGTGAGAGAGTATGACATGCTGCAAAGGTCGCAGCGGCGGTAGCACTGATGGGACTATACTTGAGCCTTCATAACAGAGGGCCGTTGTATGCCATGGCTCATCCGCACGCTTGGGCGGCTGGGTGCCTTGG
Organism: Candidatus Angelobacter sp.; assembly: GCA_035252525.1. Taxonomy (GTDB): domain Bacteria; phylum Acidobacteriota; class Terriglobia; order Terriglobales; family Acidobacteriaceae; genus Angelobacter. Next base: position 4,626 of record DATFDA010000392.1, read on the forward strand.
CTAACAGCTAGAATCCGGGCTCTCCAGAAAGCCCGGTTTGGCTTACTGGGGTGGAAAGCTAGTAGCCACCAGCTAGCCACTTTACCATTTATTCTCCCTCATTGTCAGGCGCGAAAAAGGACAAGGCCATGGCGCACATCCTCAATTCATTACCAGCGTAGTAAGCTCCGGTTTGCCGGCAAAGCGGGGGTTAACCGATCACCGGAAGGCAACTGGATTTGGCGTTCGAAGCTGCTATCGCGTGGACGCGACGCGGTGGAACCTGCAATCCCGGCATCGGAGAGCCCTGAAACAGCTTGCGGCATGGGGTAGCGAGCCAGCGGGCCCATTTGTTGGCGCGATTGCGGCGCGCGCTATCCGCCGCGAGTCCGGTGCTCGCATACATTTGCCGGTAGAGCTTGGAAATAAAGATGAACGCCAATCGTGCGCGCAGGCTGTGGACGCAGTCTGATCTCTTCCATATCGCGCCAAGGCTGTAGAATCTGTCCCAAACGCCTTGCGTGCCCTTCCGTAACTCCTCCGGGTTCATCGTAGGATGGGTCATGAACATTTTCGGCCGCAGGTCAGGCGGTATGAGCCAGTAGCGAGTGATCGGCGTGCCGGACACTTTGGGAACATCTGCCCCGAACGCCTTCTCCCAGCGCTCAAAGTCCACAGTTCCCGCGAATGGCGTCAGCGTCACGAACTGGGCAAAGGTCAAGCCGGATTTTTGGGCCAGGTTCAGCGTCGCGTCGAAGGTCTCGGCGCGATCGGTCATCAATCCAAAAATGAAGGAGCCCAACACGTGCACGCCATGCTTGCGAAATTGCTGGAGCCGTTCTATCAGGCTGTCGCCGGAGCAGTTGAAGTCTTTGAAAACGGCCTTGAGTCCCTCCGCAGTTACCGCCTCCACGCCCACCAGGGCTCCTCGAATACGGGCTGCCCGCATAGCTTCAAGAAACTCCGGATCTTCGGCGGACTCCATAGTGATCTGAGT
>DATFDA010000393.1:0-2441 GCA_035252525.1 Candidatus Angelobacter sp.
CCCTGAGACCAGGCAGCAAGACCGCCCATCAGGATCAACGCCGCGCTGATGGCAGTGACTGCAAAGATCTTTTCTCTCTTCATTTTTCCTCCATGCTCCAAATGCATGCTTTCCACAGTTGATCATTGCGAGCGGAATTATATCCGCGCCGAACCCTACTGATAAGCGAATTCCGGCTTTCCTGTTGCCCCGCCAGTAAAAAAGGGCAGCCACTGAGACCGCCCTTTCTTAATTTCTCCGGAGGACGAATCAGCTATTTCTTCTTGGCTTTGTAATTCGTTTCCACCTTGGAGCCGATGAACTGCAGCATCTGTTTCACGTCATTGGCATGCGGCCCGCTTGGCTCGAGTTCCAGATATTTATTCAGAGCTTCAGAAGTTCCCGGAGGCGCGTCATACTTGCCGTCTTTGCCCATCTTGCCTTGCGCGATCATCAACGAGCCCTTAATGAAATAAGCGTCAGCACGGTTGGGGTCGGCGGCGATTGCCTTATCGCACGCTGCCAACGCTCCTTCCGTGTTCCCGCTGTTATATTGCGTAGCGCACAGATTGAAGTAGGCTGTGCCGGGATTTGGATCCATGCTGGCTGCCTTCTCGAACGCGGCAACTGCTTCGGGATTCTTATGCAGCTTCAGGTAAGCGTTGCCCTCGTTGGTGAGCATCTGGGCCATTCCCGCCTTGGCTTTCACCGGATCAGCGTCAGGGTTCTTCGGGTCCTTGAGGTTTCCGGAAACGATGTTCTGGGTGACCTGAATGCCTTTTTCATAGCTCTGGATGGCCTGATCATATTGCCCGGTGTTGAGCTGAGCGTTGCCGAGGGCCTGCGTAAACGCCCAACGGTTTGGATCCTGCTGCGACAGTTGCTGCAGGGGAGGTATGGCGCCTTCCCAGTTTTTGGCGTTCATGGCTGCCTGGGCCTGGCTGATCAAGGCATTCTGACCTTCAGCTTTTGCATTCTGCGCTTTGATGGCTTCAATCTGTTCCTTGGTGTACTTTGGCCCGCCACCGGAACCCTGGGAGACATCGATATCGAGTTGCTGCGAGCCCCCCATCTGGCCATTGGTCTCGCCAGTAATTCCCTGCTTCGACGAGTAGATTTTCTGCCCTGAAGAGTCGGAGACCTCAACCTGATAGTTGGTGCGTTCCAGACCAACCATCTCATAACTGCCGTTCTTATCGGTTTTGGCCTTAAAAGTTCTGCCGGTGTTCAGGTTGGTAAGTACAACCTGGGCGTTGGCCAATGGTTTTCCAGCATTAGTAACTTTGCCGTTGACCCGGGTGAGGGTCGCCTGCGGCCACGCAACAAAACTAGCGAATGCCAGCAGCGCGGCCAGCACAACCAGGTGAATTAGTTTGGTCTTCATATGTCTCAGCCTCCGGCATAAAACTCGCATTTATATTGTATGGCTCGCGACGCGAGGCATGTAAGGCAGAGGATCAGCAGCTCCGGCCTCCTCAAATGCCCGCTGGCGCAGAACACAGCTCTCGCAAACGCCGCATGCTTTATCTTCGCGGCTGTAGCAGGACCACGTCAAATCAAACGGCACACCCAGCTCCCGCCCCAGCCTGACAATATCGGCTTTCCGCATGCCGATCAGCGGGGTAGTGATACTGATCCTTCCATCTCTCGTGCCGGTGCGGATCACCTCATTGAAAGCCTTGTAGTACGCCGGGCGACAGTCAGGATATCCCGAGCTGTCCTGCTCGACTGCGCCAATGTAGATCTGCGTGGCGTTCACCACCTCCGCCCAACTCACCGCCGCAGCGAGAAAATGGGTATTGCGAAATGGAACGTATGTCACGGGCACGTCGCCCTGCCCGATTTCAGCTTTGGCTGTGGGCACGGCGACATTGCTGTCCGTCAACGCCGACCCTCCGATCATGCTTAATGCTTCATTGCGCAAGGCCAGGCGGTGGTGAATTCCCAGGCGATCGCAAATTCTTTCAAAGGCCCATCTCTCGCGCTGCTCGGTGCGCTGCCCGTAGCTGATGTGCATGGCCGCTGCATCCGTGTCGCGTGCCGCAAGCGCGGCACACACGCATGAATCCATGCCTCCGCTCAACAGCACCACGGAACGCTGTTTTTCAAATGCCAAGAAAACTCCTTGTAGCCTTTACTAATTCAGATGGCTAATCGGCCAGAATTGCTGCTCTGAAGGGCCTGTAGGCCATCACTTTTGCCACCTGCTCACACGCCCCTGGATGCCGGTTCCCAAACAAACTTATGGATTTGCAGGCTCAGGCGCACCTCAAGCTTGTCTTCCAATATCCACTCTGCCAGCAGGCGGGGATCGAGCATGCAATTTGCTGTATCGCGCCGGGTTCCTGGGTTCTTCTCAAATGCCGGGGATAGGAGCACGCTGTTAACTGATTTTTCTAACCCGTGAGCACGAATGAAGTCGCGGGCAAACTCATAGTCCGCCCTGTCAGCTAGCACGAACT
>DATFDA010000394.1:0-11178 GCA_035252525.1 Candidatus Angelobacter sp.
CTCGCTGTGGCGTAGGCTCGCCCAACCACGTCTTGACCATGCCTTTTTTTTCCAAACGATCAAGGGTGGTATAGAGAGCTCCGATGGAACAGGAACGGCCGGTAGTCTGCTTGATTTCCTGCCGGATGGAGGCGCCATACGCCTCTTCTCCCAGACGGCTGGCTGCGGACAGCATCAGATATTCGAATTCCCCAATCATTAGGACTACATTGTGATGCTAATCAAGAAGCAGTGTCAAGGCAGGTTTTTGGGAGCTCTGGGACTAAGCCCTGGAAACTTTGCCGGCGGATGGCGATGGTGGGTCGCCTGTTCGTATGCATAGGCATACTTGATCAGCGGGCCCTCGCTGAATGCTCTGCCCAGAAATGTCAACCCCGCAGGCAGCGCACCGTGAGTGAACCCCATGGGAACGGTGATCGCGGGAAAGCCGGTCTGGGGCGAGAGAATCTGGCTGTTGTCTCCTGCCGGGCTCTTCATATCTCCCACTTTGCGCGGCGGATTGCTCCAGGTCGGATAAATGATGGCATCTACTTTCGCGTTATCCATGGCTGCCAGCAGGGCATTGCGAAAGGCGATTTTCTTTGGGTTGTGGTACACGTCCAGGCAGGGCGGCTCCTGCGCTTCCGCCGGCGTTTTGGGCTGAATCGCTTCTTTCAACCGCGCTTCAATATAAGGCAGGTACAAGCCTGATTCCACGATCTCCGCCAGGGTCTTATAGCGGGCATTTCGTCCGTGCTGGGCGAGATAGTGGTTCAGATCAGCCTGGAAGTCGCCGCACCAGATGTTTTCTGTGAGCTTTTCAAAATCAGGAATTACGAACGGATCCACAATCTCAGCGCCTTGCGCTTTCAGGTCCCGAATCGCAGCCTCCGTCAGGTCCTTGATTTCCGGGTCAGTGGTAGGTGTATCAATGTACTTGCGGAATACGCCGATGCGGACACCGCGCAATCCGTTTTTATCAAGGAAACGGGTGTAGCTCTTCGGTATCTTGCCGTCCGAGAGTTTCGTTACAGGATCCGCAGGATCGTCCCCGGCAACCACGTCCAGCAGTGTGGCAGCATCTCCCACGGTTCGCGCCATCGGCCCGCCCACATCATTGCCGCTGTATAAAGGAATGATCCCGTCCCGGCTGGTCAAACCAATCGTAGGCCGAATGCCAACCAGGTCATTGTGTGAAGACGGGCCACGAATTGAGTTGCCGGTATCGGTGCCGAGCCCGATTTCGCCAAGGTTCGCAGCCACAGCCGCGCCCGTGCCGCCGCTGGAACCGGCAGGTACCCGCTCCAGATCGTAAGGATTGCGGGTGATGCCGCCCATGGAACTTACGGTGACATACGGGCTGAACGCCCATTCGGCCATATTGGACTTGGCCAGAATAATCGCTCCGGCCTCACGGATCTTTTTCACCATGAAAGCATCCTGGACCGGAACAAAGCTCTTGAGGGCCAGCGATCCGCCGGTGGTCTGCAGGTCCCTGGTGTCATAGTTGTCCTTCACGATCATGGGGACGCATTCAAGTGGACGGAGCCTGCCGCTGCGTTTGAATTCCTGGTCCTCGCGATCAGCTTCTTTCAGAGCGTCAGGATTCACCAGAAGCAGGGAATTGAGTCCGGTTGGCTGATCATAGGCGCTGATGCGCGCAAGATACGATTGCACCAGTTGGTGGCAACTGATTTTGCCGCTGCGGATTGCCTGGTGAGTAGCGGCGATGGTCGTCTCCGTGACATCGAACGGGGTTCGGCTCCCAGCCCTGACAGAAGGGATGAGAAGCAATATGAAAATGAAAATGAAGATGGATCGGTGCAGACGAGTGACAATCGCCATCTATGCAGTTCCTGCTTTCATGGAGGTTCGCAAACCAGCGCTACAGTGAGTGCAAGGAAAGAAATGCTAACACACGTCGCCATGGTGTCCTGCCATTGCACCAGGTCTCAGGGGATGATGACGATTCGGCGTCCTTGAGGGGCTTGCTCCCATGCGGCTTCCACTGATGCCAGAGGAACACGGGATGTATCTACACCAAGTTTTCCAGTAGCAGCATGAGTCATGACCTGCTGGAATGCATCCGCCAGCACGTTGCGATCTGGAATTCCAGCCGTGCCAAGGATTGTCAATGCGGTGCTGCGCAGTACGGCAGCCGGCAGTGCGATGATAGGACCGGCGCTTTCTCCCACTTGAACCAGCCGGATCTCGCTTCCAATCGCCTCAAATTTGCTGCGGGTAATTGCAGAGAGAAACACTTCGGTTGGCCGGCCCCACAGATAGTCAATGACCACCTGAAAACCAGATTTGCCAGCCTCTTGAACAAACGATTGCGCAATCTCCTCTTCCGGTCTATCAAGCTGGATCGTGCCGTCAGCCCCGAGTCGGTGCAACGAGTCCAGTATCTGCTGATTCCTTCCGGCGGCAACAACCCGCGCGGCGCCAAGGAGTTTAGCGATCATTACCGCTAACTTTCCCGTGACTCCGGTTGCGCCCAGAACAAGCACGTTCTCGCCGGGAGCCAGCTTTGCCCGGAACGCAAGCGCCAGCCACGCGGATACGCCGGGGTTCACAACTGCGGCGGCAACTTCATCGCTCACGGCGTCTGGTACTGGAAAAACGAATGCTCTGGGGATCACTGTGCGTTGCGCCATGGCGCCATAAGGCGGACGGCACCCTCCAAAGAAGACCCGCTGCCCGTCGTCCAGGTTCCCAACTCCGTCAGTACCACAAATGCAAGGCAGTGAGCGGGGACTGGCATAGTGCGAGCCGCTGGCTATTTGTTTGTCGACAGGCTTGAGGGACGCGGCCCGAACATGCACCACCACCTCATTGTCGCCGGCGACCGGTTCCGCGAATTGCTCACATCGAGGGTGAGTTCCAAGACTATGCAGAACAGCAGCATCCATGGGTAGTTCCGTGAATTTGTTTATCGTTGTACTGGAGGTTAACTGCCCCGTCAGGCTATCTTCTCCGCTTTGTCCTCATACGCGCTGGCTTCATTTAACAGAGAGATCGCAGCGGAGTCCAATTTCAGCCTTGTTGCTTCCACCAGCTCCTGCAACTGTTCCAGGGTGGTCGCGCTTGCAATCGGCGCCGTGATACTCGGCCGCGCCATCAGCCAGGCAATTGCAACTCTCGCTGGAGTAGAGCTTTTTTGTTTTGCCACCTGCTCCAGCGCCGCCACAATGCGCTGCCCGCGCTCATTCATGTACTTCTGCACGAATTTGCCTCGCGCGCTCTTTTCCAGGTCGGCCTGCGAACGATACTTGCCAGTTAGAAATCCACTGGCCAGTGAGAAATAGGGAATCACTCCCAGGTGTTCCTTCACACAAAGCGGTTCCAGCTTGCTTTCGTAGTCGGAGCGGTCATATAGGTTGTAATTGGGCTGCAAGCTCTCATATCGCGGATATCCGTGTTTACGGCTGGCCTGTAGCGATGCTTCCAGACGTTCCGGACTGAAGTTTGATGCGCCAATCACTCTTACCTTGCCTTCTTCCACCAATTGCATATACGCCGCAAGCGTTTCATCCACAGGCGTGTTCAGGTCGTCGCGATGAGATTGGTATAGGTCAATGTAATCGGTCTGCAGGCGGCGCAACGATTCTTCCACTTCGCTCAGAATGTAATCCCGGGACAGGCCTTTTCTTCCCGCCACCTCCGAGCCAACCTTCGTCGCCAGAATCACCTTGTCACGGTTCCCTCGTGCCTTGAACCAGTTGCCGATCACAGTCTCTGATTCGCCGCCCCTGTGTCCGGCCACCCACGTTGAATAACTGTCCGCCGTGTCTACAAAGTTGAACCCTGCATCGAGGAAAGCATCCAGGAGTTTGAAAGAAGTGTTCTGGTCCACCGTCCAGCCAAAAACATTCCCGCCAAAACACACCCGCGATACCTCAAGACTGGAATTCCCAAGTCGGCGCTTTTCCATGTCAACCCTCCAGGATTGCTTAGCCCCACACCTTTGAAACGCAGAGGAACAAGTATGCAGAGGAATTGAAGTTAATGTTTTCTTTCCGCTGAATTCTACGTTTCGGGTGCCAAGTGAAGATTCTGCTCTGATGGAGCGCAACTAAGCTCCCTCCGTTGCCTCTGTTCCTCTGTGTTTCAAAGATTTTGGGTTTAGGGGTTCTTCGGTTTGGGCCGTGCGTAATTGTCCATCTCTGACGTCCATTTCAAAAAACGCCCAAGCTGTTTCCGTTCCCGGAACAAAAAACCCCAGAATTCAAGAAAGCCGATCTTGTCCATCTTCAATCCAGAATACGTCTCCATGCGCCAGCGCAGGTAAGGGCTGCGCCACGGGGCCAGACGATGTCCTTGAGTCGAATTCCACAAAAACCGGATCAGTTGCCGCATTTGTTCAACTATAAAGGCGCATTTCCAATAGTTTCAATTTCGTTTTTGGCAATTTTTGCAATTTATTGATTTGCGGCAATTCATCACGCCACGGTCAGCGTTACTTCACTGCCACGATCCGCGCCCGCCAGCCGCGCCGCCGATCCTTTATTAGCTGAAATCTCAAGAAAGCCCGTGCTGCCCAGGATCGCGAACAACTCTCCCGCCTGCCCCATCGAATAGCTCGTGTACAGCTTTGTTACCTCTGCCTTTCCTGCCGCGATCTTGAACGCTTGTGACGAGCCATCGAAAATCTGTGGGACATCCGCTGGCGTGAAGTTGGTGATGAGGTTTCCAAATTTGTCGGTTTTAAGGACCACGCCCTTCCAGGCGCCGGAGCCTGCCGGTTTTGGTTTGGGCGCGGCAAAGCGCACGTAGTCAGTGATTTCTTCTCCAAATTTCACCGCATCCACGCCCTTGCTCAAGTAGGCAGCCACAGGAGCAAACACGTCTCGTCCGTGGAACGTGTTGCTTACCGGCTGGCGAAAATAGTGCTCCGCCGTGATATGGCGCACGGAAACCCGTTCTTCGCGTTCATAAATCAGTGAGAGCACGCCATTGTCCGGGGCAACGAAAACATACTGGCCGGCGGTGACCAGGATGGGACGCCGCTGTCCTCCCACACCCGGGTCCACCACCACCACATGGACTGTGTCATTGGGGAAGTAACTGTATGCCTGCGCGATGGCGATTGCACCGTCGAGAATGTCAAAGGACTGGACCGCATTCGTAATATCCACCAATTGCGCCGCCGGGTTGATGCTGTACACCACGCCTTTCATCACTCCCACGTAGTGTTCAGTCAACCCGAAGTCGGTGGTGAACGTGATCATTCGTTGAACAGGCACTATTGTTTCCTCTCCTTTAACCTATGGATGGCAATGGGCGAAGGTATCGCCTCCTTTGGCAATAAGTCAAGTTAACCTATGGCAAAAGGTCTCACCTTCAACACTGAACCTGTGGCCATGCAGTGACTCGGCCTCTTAGAGCACGTCCTCCCGCCTGTTCTGAATCTGGAAATTTTTTTTGCCGGAAGCTATCTCGCATGGCTGCTCAGTTAACGTGTGTGCCAGGTTGTACTGAAAGACTTCGATTGCAAATGGGACCTCTTCCGCAATCCGTTGCGACCGGCACGATCTGCGCTTGGATCTGTACAGTGGAGTTTCAGGCGACTGGAACCTCAAGCGTACTTCCGGGCCGTCAGGCGGGTTCCTGAGCCTTCTACTCGAGCGACGCTTCTGAGGAGTGTTCCAATCACCATAACGGCGCCGCTTTTGTAACACTTCCGCTTCACAGTAGGCTTCAGCCGATTGCCCTCTCATTCCACGTGAGAGGCTGACAAGAAATTTTTCAGGCCGGTTTTAAAAACCGGCGCGACCAGATTTTCTTAAGCGGGGTATCAAATGGCAAGTGCAATGCGGGCTGTTACGCGGCAGGATTATTCACCTTCAGGTCTTTCTCTCTTAATTGTGGATGATGACAGTTGGATGAGAGAAGCGTGCAAAAGTGTGGCGGAAAAAACCGGCTTTGCAGTTCAGACCGCTGACAGCGCAGTGGGCGCGCTGATGCAATTGGCATCTTTTCCGGCGAATGCCGTGCTGCTAGATCTCCGTCAGCCTGAATCGGAGACTTTGCAACTCGTGGCCAGGATCAAGCGCCTGCGACCCGCGGCTGAACTGATCGTTGTTAGTTCACAGGCAAAGCCTGACTCGGCGGCTCTAGCGGTGAAAAGCAGCGCCTTTGAATTCCTGCGCAAGCCTTTCAACACCGAAGACTTCAAGGCTGTGCTGGAACGAATTGCATCTTACCTGCACGTACGCGGCGAAAACGGCGCTGCTGGAGCGCATGCCAATGGAAACGGCTTTACGTCATTTGTCAGCCAGTCTCCTGAAATGCAGAAGCTTTTGCGGATCGTGTCCAAAGTGGGCTCCAGCCGTCAACCTGTGCTGATCGTGGGTGAGTGCGGCACGGGAAAAGAGAAGCTGGCTCGTGCCATCCATGCCGCCGGCGGCGTGCCTGGAGCGGCCTTTGTCCCCGTTGATTGTTCCTCCCCGACGCGGGCTGTCATTGAAGCAGAATTGTTCGGCGTTGAAAGGCCCGGCGGCACCATCTTTTTAGATGACGTATCTGAACTCCCGCTGGAACTTCAGGGAAAACTGGTTCGTGCTTTGCAGGACCGGGAGATTCGCGTGCCCGGAAGAAATCTGCCTGTGCCTTTTGATGTTCGTCTTATTGCCGCAACCCGCGTGGATCTTGAGCCTATGTCACGTATGGGAACGTTCCGCCGGGACCTTTATCTGCGTCTGAATGTGGTCAGCTTGCGTCTGCCTCCTCTGCGGGAGCGGCGGGAAGATATTCAACTGCTCGCCAGGCATATCCTCGGCAAGGTCTCGGCTGAAACCGGCAAGAGCTATTCCATCTCTGAAGAGGCCATCAGGCTTCTGCTTTCACAAGAATGGCCGGGCAATGTCACAGAACTTGAGGGCAGCATTCAGCGAGCCGTCACGCTGAGTTCAAGCCCGGTGTTGCAGCCGGAAGACTTTCCTTCCTATTCTCATTCTCCTTCTTCCGCGCATTCTCTTTCCAATGACTCCGGCTCTGGATTGAGCAGCAAACTTACTGAGATCATTCCTCTGGCTGAGCTTGAGAAAAATACCATTATGATGACGCTGGAGCGGCTGAACGGTGACAAGATGGCAACTGCGCGCCTGCTTGGGATAGGCAAGACAACGCTCTATCGCAAGCTCCGGGAGTACGGCATCGCTGATCGCTGGGTCGCCCGCTCTGCCGCGCAGTGAGTTTGGAGAGAAGTGGGTGCATCCTGTTCCCTCAATCCATTGAGGCGCCATCGCGAATGGTAGCCTCGCGCCAGCTCAGCTTCGGCTCATGCTTTTCTGGGGTGAGATCATCGGAGGCACCGGTTCGGATTGCATCTGCGGAATCGGCTCCGCTGCCGTCCAGCGCGCCCGATCCCGAATGCACCCTCAAACAAATTTCCCAGGCAGTTAAAGATTTCTGAGCCATTCCTCATTGAACGTGTGCTGTGCCGAGACAACTCCAACGTAAGTAGATGCTTCTGATTGTGAGTAGCTGGTTGTGGTGGTGTCTTGGACTTACAACGTTCGTGCAAATCTATTCACTTCATGCATCCTCTCGCCGGTGATCCCGGCGGACGGTCTTCATCTCCGCGCGCTTCACCCTGAAACACAAAACGTACAAACGTCAAAGTGCGCCAGAACGCAAGAGAGCTTGTTGTTTGACATCCCGTGTTCCTTAGCACGTGTCTAACCCATTAACTTCACAAAAGGCTGTGCACTTGTAGACAGCAACAGGGTCGAGAGATGGCAACAACCCAGACGAATGTCATTCATCAAGAAGTGACCGGCAACGCACTCCAATCAAATGAAATCTCCCGCCGAATTGCTGAAATGGGAGAGTGGTTTCACAACATTGATTTAAAGGGAGTGCCCACTGCGCCGGATCATTTTCTTGGAGATTTTCCCCGGGTTAAGTGGAAGAGCATAGAACCGGCCTTGCCGGCTGATTTGAAAGGCGCGTCCGTTCTGGATGTGGGTTGCAACGCCGGATTTTACTCGGTGGAGCTTAAGAAGCGTGGCGCCGGCCGCGTACTCGGGGTCGATGTAGATGATCGCTACCTGGCCCAGGCCCGCTTTGTTGCGGAAACGCTCTCCCTTGATATCGAATTTGCCAAGTGCTCTGTTTACGACGTGGACCAGATTTCTGGTCAATTTGATTACGTCTTCTTCATGGGCGTCTTCTATCACCTGCGCTATCCCCTGTTTGCGCTGGATAAAGTCATCAAGAAGGTAAAAGGCCACCTCGTCTTTCAAACCATGGTTCGTGGTTCTTTGAGCAGTCCCGAGTTGAAGGACGACTATCACTTCTGGAACAAGGAAATTTTCAACAGTTCTGATTTCCCGTGCATGTACTTCATTGAGAAATGCTACGCCGGAGATCCCACCAACTGGTGGATACCGAACCATGGGGCCATGGAGGCAATGCTGCGCAGCTCCGGCCTTGAAACTGAATCACATCCTGAACCGGAGACATGGATCTGCCGTCCAGCATCGGTTATCAAGGACAACAAATACATTCTTGATCACGAACTTGCGGGTACGCTCTAGGTCCGCCCGGCTTTCTGCAAAGGTGAGCAATGGTTGAAGCAGTCATGCTGTGGAACGAACCCAATAACCTCTCCCACTGGGACTTTAAGGTTGATCCTGACTGGAAGATGTTTGCCGAGATGGTCATCATTGCCAGCCAAGCCATACGCCGGGAGTGTCCCGGCCTGCCGCTGGCTCTGGGCGGCATCTCTCCCATCGATCCTCACTTTATCGAGCTCATGGGTTCTCACGGAGTTCTCGACGCGGTTGATATTGTTGCCGTACACGGCTTCCCCCTGGATTGGAACCACTGGAAGATCCACGATTGGCCGAAAAAGATTGATGAGATACGCGCTGTCACAGGAAAGCCCGTGTGGGTTTCTGAAGCTGGAGTCTCATCCTTCGGGGCGGAAGAGGTGCAGGTCTTCGGTGTGCAGAAGACGGCTGAACTGTTGCTGCCCATGGTTGATCGTGTTCACTGGTACAGCCTGCTCGACCTTCCGGCAACCTGGACTGCAACCACGCGGCATAAAGAAGCTGAAGGCAGCGCCTACTACCGTCATTACTACATGGGACTTCTGCGTGAAGATGGATCAGCCAAGCCTGCTGCTGAGTGCTTCCCGCAGGGCCTGGGCATTTGCCAGTGGTTCCACTTTGAAGATCATCGTCTGGATCTCGCAGTGGAATGGCTCAAACGCCTTGGCGTCAACTATCTGCGTACCGGAATCAGTTGGGCTGACTGGTTCCGAGGAAATTCAGAAGTATGGTTTGACCGCCAGATGAAAGCTCTTGAGCCGTTTGAAACTACCATGACGCTGTGTTTCACACCTGAGCACATGGGAATTCAGCCTCATTACACCAGTCCTCCCCGGCGGCCAGAAGATTTTGCCGAGTTTGCCACCTGGGCGGTGCGCAGGTATGCCAAGGCTCGGACTACAAGTGAACTCTTGATAGGAGCGAAATAGGAATGGCCAGAAACATTCTCGTAACCGGTGGTGCTGGATTCGTAGGGTCTCATCTGGTGGATGGTTTGCTCGCGTCTGGTCACAGGGTGCGTGTATTCGATAATCTCACGCCGCAGGTCCACGGCCACGCAGCGCCAGACTACCTCTCGCCCGAAGCGGAACTGGTTCGCGGAGAAATGCAGGATTCGTCCGCCGTCCGTCGCGCTCTCGACGGAGTGGATGTCGTTTTCCATATGGCGGCAGCCGTGGGCGTGGGCCAGTCAATGTATGAGATTTCCCACTATATGGGGACCAACACTCAGGGCACGGCTGTTCTGCTTCAGGAGTTGCTGAACCGCAGAAGCAAGGTCCAGAAACTCGTGCTTGCTTCCTCCATGTCAATCTACGGCGAGGGCAAATACCTTTGCGCTCAATGCGGCGAGATGGCGCCCCAGCTTCGCTCCAACGAGCAACTCCGAAGGAAAGAATGGGAGATGCGTTGCCCCAATTGCGGCGAGGCGCTCACCCCAATCCCCACGGATGAATCCAAGCCTCTCCAATGCAGCTCCATTTACGCGCTGTCAAAAAAAGATCAGGAGGAAATGACTCTGTTGTTCGGACGCACTTACGGCCTGCCGGTCGTGGCGCTCAGGTTTTTCAACATCTATGGATCACGCCAGGCGCTCTCCAATCCTTACACAGGAGTTGCCGCCATCTTTGCCTCTCGTCTGCTGAATGGCAACGCTCCCCTGGTTTTTGAAGATGGCCGGCAGATGCGCGATTTCGTCAGCGTGCATGACATTGTGCAGTGCTGCCTGCTGGCCATGGAACGCTCCGGCGGTGATGGCATGGCGCTCAATGTTGGTTCCGGCGAGCCCATTTCCATTCGCGAAGTCGCGGCTGCATTGGCCGATGCCCTTGAGAACGATGCTCCTCCGGCGCTCACGGAGAAGTACCGGGCCGGAGATATTCGCCACTGCTTTGCGGACATCTCGGCGGCAAAAAAGCATCTTGGCTACCAGCCGCGCGTCCGTTTTTCTGAAGGAGTTAGAGATTTAGTGAGTTGGTTGCGTTTTCAGCAGCCACAGGATCGTGCGGCTGAAGCCGTGGCTCAGCTCAGCAATTTTGGGCTGACCGCGTAAGCGCATGATAGGGAAGGTAGAGGAAATGACCAAAGACAAGACCCGCTCTGTACTGATCTTCGGTGGCGCCGGATTCATTGGTTCGAATCTGGCTCACTACTTGCTCACCAGAACAGAAGCCAAGGTGCATGTTTTTGACAATCTCAGCCGGTCTGGCGTACAGCATAACCTCAACTGGCTTTCCAGAGCTGCTACAGGTTCAGGAAGGCTGAAGGTCACCACCGGAGACATTCGCAATTCCTCTCTGGTGGAAAAGGCTGTTGCTGACGCAACCGAAATCTATCAATTCGCTGCTCAGGTTGCGGTCACCACGTCGCTCACGGATCCTCGTTCTGATTTCGAAGTGAACCTCGGCGGCACCTTCAACGTCCTGGATGCGGCTCGCAAATCCCGAAACAAGCCCTTTCTGCTATTCACTTCCACCAACAAAGTTTATGGCGACCTCGGGCTCGGCGCTCCTGTGCGCAGCAATGGGCGCTACATCTATCCCGGGCACCGGGGCGTTTCTGAATCTCAGCCTCTTGATTTCCACTCGCCTTACGGATGCTCTAAAGGTGCGGCGGACCAGTACGTCCGGGATTTCAGCCGCAT
>DATFDA010000395.1:0-8070 GCA_035252525.1 Candidatus Angelobacter sp.
TCGCGGACTTCCAGCAGCGTTCGCACCGTCTCGCCCGGCTGCAGTGACACCAGGTTGCCAAGGTGTTTACCTTTGCCTGCCGCGCCCACGTCCGGCACTTCATACACTTTCAGCCAGTAGACACGACCGGTGTTGGTGAAAATGAGCAAATAGGAGTGGGTCGATGCCGCGAACAGGTACTCGACAAAATCCTCTTCGCGCGTCTTCATGCCCGTGCGACCCGTGCCGCCACGCCTCTGCTGCCGGTAAGTTGAGAGCGGCGTGCGTTTGAGATAGCCGCTGTGTGAGACGGTCACAATCACCTGCTCGTCGGCAATCAGATCTTCCAGCGTGATCTCAGTCGACTCATCAGTGATTTGCGTGCGCCGCTCGTCGCCAAATTCCTTCTTTACCTCTTCCAGTTCTTTTACAATCACGCCGCGCAGCTTCTTGTCAGAGGCAAGAATCGCTTCGTACTCAGCAATCTTCAGCCGGATCTCTTCCAGCTCTTTCAGGATTTCTTCCGTGCTCAGCCGCGTTAAACGATAGAGTTGCAATTCCAGGATTGCGTCCGCCTGCCGCGGTGACAGTCGCCCTTCCGCGCCGCCAATTCGCTTCTGCATCTCTTTGTCGACGATCTTGAACTTCGCCGCCAGCAGCGCTTCTTTTGCTTCAGCGCGTGAACTCGATCCGCGGATCAGCTTGATCACCGCGTCCAGATTATCCAGCGCCATCTTGTAGCCTTCCAAGATGTGCTCGCGCTCGCGCGCCTTGGCCAGCAGGTAGACCGTGCGCCGGCGCACTACGTCAATCCTGTGATCGATGAAGTGCTGAATAGCCTGTACCAGCCCCATTTCTTTCGGCTGGCCGTTGACCACAGCAAGAAAAATCATGCTGAAGCTCAACTGCATGTCCGTGTGCTTGTAGAGTTGGTTCAGGATGATCTGCGCCTCAGCGCCGCGCTTGAGCTCCACCACAATGCGCATACCGTCACGGTCTGATTCGTCACGGACATCGCCGATGTCATCAATCACCTTGTCATTCACCAGCGCCGCAATGCGTTTAATCAACGCCGCTTTGTTCACCTGGTACGGAATCTCCGTCACTATGATCGCCTTGCGGCCTTGTGACAGGTCCTCAATGCCGGCTTTGGCGCGCATCATGAAACGGCCACGGCCATTTGTGTAGGCTGCTTCAATTCCGCTCCGGCCGTAGATGTAAGCGCCAGTGGGGAAATCCGGACCTTTTACGATCTTCAGAATGTCTTTCAGCGTGGTCGCCGGATTATTCACCATCAGGATGGCAGCATCCACAATCTCCGTGAGATTGTGCGGTGGAATCTTGGTCGCCATGCCCACAGCAATTCCTTCCGAGCCGTTGACCAGAAGGTTGGGAATGCGTGTTGGCAATACTGTGGGCTCAACCGTGGATTCATCGTAGTTCGGAACAAAGTCCACAGTTTCTTTATCAATATCTTCCATCAGCGCGCCGGCAATGCGCATCAGGCGGCACTCGGTGTATCGCATGGCCGCCGGCGGGTCATCATCCACAGATCCGAAATTCCCCTGCCCGTCTACCAGCGGATAGCGTAACGAAAATGGCTGCGCCAGCCGCACCAATGTGTCATAGATCGCGGCATCGCCGTGAGGATGGAATTGTCCCATCGCCTGGCCCACCACCTTGGCGCACTTCGTGTGTTTCTTGTTGTAGTGCAGGCCCATGTCCTGCATGGTGTACAGAACGCGCCGGTGTACCGGCTTCAATCCATCGCGCACGTCAGGCAGCGCCCGCCCAATGATGACTGACATTGAGTAGTCGAGATACGAACGCCGCATCTCCTCTTCAATGTTGATGGGCTGCACATTGGCCGCGCCGGGACCTCCCGGAGGCAAATTGCCGTCGCCGCCGCCCGGCGGATTTAATGGAAGTTGGGGATTCTGATCATCTGCCATAGATATTTCTTCTCACTCTTGGTTACCGCAAAAGGCCGGACAAGAAGGCACACTGCAAGCGCTGTTGACGGACTCTTCAGAGCCGCCGAAATTTCTGCTAAATGCTTGCATTTACAGGTGCTTATGTGCCAGAGGACTACAGTTGATTATAGCACACCAGGGCTGCAAGCGGGGTGAACGGTAAAAGTAAGCAAAAAGCGAAAAGAAGCAGAGAATTTAAGTTCCTCTGCTTCCTGTGTTCCTCTGCGTTTCAGGTATTGGGGTTAGGGCAGCTTCACCGTGATCCCGCGATCGTCATTTGCCTTCACAGTTGCGTTCTTGTCCAGGTCAGTGAGTTGCACCTTCTTCAACACGGTTCCGGAGAAGTCATAGAGCGTCTCGCCCATAATGGCGAAGTTGCGAGTCTCAATCTGGTGGCCGTCTTTGAAGATGAACACGGTCGCCGGCCCATTGTCTTCTTTCACCGGGGCTGCCGCCGGCGCGGGAGCTTCATCAGCGGGCGCTGCTTTAGAAGCGCGGGAGCGCTCCTGCTCGCGCGAGTCGAGATAGTGTTCGCCGTAGCGCCCGTTATCCCGGTCTTTTTGCAACGTGTCTTTCAGCGCGTCGCGTGCGCCCTGTAAATATGCCTGTCGCAACAAGTCGTCATTGCCGGCAACGTCAGCCTGGCTTTGTGCGGACGCAGAATCGGAAGAGCTGGCGGAAGATGAATCACTCGCGGGCTCCGGCGTCTGAACAAACGGGTCCGCCGGATAGCCGGGCTCACCGTAGCCGTAGATTGGGAAGAAAATTGGAACGGGTATTACAACTTTGCGGTGATCACGTGGATTACCGAAGCGGCGCAGTGGCCCATGCAGATTGAACCTGCGCAAACCGGGAACGTTGACCCCAGGAACGTTCACTCCCGCTGGGATGGGGGTTGGGGATTGTACGTTGGAGGGAATTCCATGTTGCCTTCCATCCGGTTCCGGCGAGGTTGCACCTGCGGGCACACCATGGCTGAACAACTGGGCTTGCGCTTGCACCATAAACAGCAGAAAAACTGCAACAACGGCCAATCGCCACATAGTCACCACCTGCCCTGGCACCCTCTCTAATACTCTCTAATACTTATGATAACTCTGCTTTTCCGTGGTTTCATTAAGGATTGTGAACCCAGCTCTTAAGGGCCCATACCCCCAGAACGACCCGGAGCAGAAACCCTGCGTCTAAAATCACTGCCACCAATGCTTTGGAACCAGTTTCCAGCAGGTCAGCCGCAACACCCCCAATAAATATGAACACAAAAATAAGGCCTAAAGTTGCAATCCAGATGTGGATCGCGGGTACCAGCGCGAATAAGAGGACCACGGCAAACGAGATCAGCAGCGGGGCCGTATTGCCGAAATACTGCGCCCGGGACCAGCTCCCATAGGCGGTCAAAGCAGCCACAAAAAAGGCAACAAACAGGTAGCTGCTAACCTCCGTGTAGCCGTCAGCAAACACAAACTTCAAGTTGCGCACCAGTTCCAATGACAGGTGCGGCTGCACCAGGGTATGCGTGGCCACCCATGGCGCTCCTGTCAGGCCCAAAACAAAAGCATAAACACCCACGCCAATGGCAGATGCGCCCAGCACCACCAGCAGCGCTGAGCGCCGCCTTCCCGGAGCCAGATACAGCATGAAAGCCACTGCCAGCAGCACCGCCGTAAATGACCATATGGCCGTGGCCAGGCTGAAGCCAATGGAGAGCCCAAGGATCACAATGCGCGGCAGCCACTTCCTGGGCGGGGCGTAAAGGGTATGCGCAACTCCAATCGCCGTATAGATCAGCCCGAAAATGCTCCAGGCCAGAAGCACTTCCGGGCCAACATTGCTGGCAATCATCACCATGGCCGGAGAGGTGCAGTAGAGCCCCAGGGCAACATAGCCGCCCGCATCATCAAACAGCCGCCTTGCCACCCACCACAGCGCGCCGCCCAGCCATAGCCCAAAAATCATGAACGGCAGGCGCCCCATCCATGGCTTCGGTACTACTGCCTGTTCGCTCACAAGTGTCCCCGCGGCCTTGCGCATTATTTTGTACGGCGCCGCCGCTACCCAGCCGGTAAACGGCGAGGTGATGCGATATTCCTGTCCCGGTCGGTGCGGAAACCCGGACGCAACGTACTCCTCTTCAAGCGGCGACAACCTGCGGCTGGCCCCCACCCACAGGCACTGGGCAAGGAACCCCATCAGCATCAGCCCGGCAAAAATCTGTGGCCGGCCGATCCTGAACTCTTTAATGGCTTGAAACATGAATTTTCATTTGTATCATGCCGCTCCTTCGACTGAGTTTGGGGCTTGGCGTTGTGCAGCCAATGGTATGGCCCTTCGATCGATGCTTTCTTTTCCGATTGCGCACTGCTGCCTTATGCTGCAACATCATCGATGTGGTGATGGTAATGTCTCGGCCGTAGCATGGAGGCATCAATGTTCGGTGCAAATAATCCTCTCGCCCGTGAATTGGTTTTTTATGAAGTGCATAAGCCTGAATGGCTGCTGTATCACGAGAACCAGTTTGCTGTGGTTGCAGGAGATGACGTCGCCGGGTTCTACAACGACTATGAAAGTGCCTGGGATGCTGGCGCCAGGAAATTTGGATTGGAGGCAAATTTTCTTATCAAGCAGATCTGCCAGCATGAGCCAATTTATTCTCTGTATTGGCCAGAACGACAGCCGAACCCACGTCCCGGAATTGGGTAAACTAAGGCCCGTCGAGAATATCGGCTTCTTGTTCCAGCACCTTGTTCTGTAAGCACATCACCTGAAAAGGACCTCCGAATGTCAGGAGCACTGCAAACTGTTTTTCTCAATGACCGCGGCCTGCGCGCCGGCTGGCGGTTCGCCATCTTTGTGGTCATTTTTTTTGGCCTCTCCCTCACGGTCGCCTATCCACTGCGATTGATTGCGCGCAAACAGGCCGCCGCCGGCGGCCTCAGTCCTGAATATCAAATTCTTGGCGATGGCCTCACGTTTCTGATCCTCTTAATCGCCTGCTGGATCATGAGCAAGATTGAGAAGCGCCCCATGGGCCTTTACGGTCTGCCCTTGCGCAAACAGACCATTCTCTCGCGCCTTGCTTCGGGTTACGTCTTCTGGGGATTTATTCCCCTCACGGTTTGTCTTCTGGTGTTGCATTTCTGTCATGCCTTTGATTTCGGCAATTTCGTGCTCCACGGCGCGGACGCCATAAGGTGGGGCTTTGCCTGGTTTGTGGCGTTTATGCTGGTCGGCTTGGCGGAAGAGTATCTTCTGCGCGGTTACGCCCTCTACACCCTGGCGGACGGAATCGGCTTCTGGCCCGCAGCCATTGTTCTGGGTGTGCTCTTTGGCCTGGGCCACGCCGGCAATCCCGGCGAAACCCGGATCGGAGTAATCGCCACCGTAGTGTTCGCCATCTTTGCTTCGGTCACTTTGCGCGTGACCGGAGATCTTTGGCTCGCCGTGGGTGCGCACGCCGGCTGGGACTGGGCGCAATCATTTTTCTATGGGGTGAGTGACAGCGGACTCACGGCCCGCGGCCATCTGCTGAATCCAAGCTTTCACGGGCCGGTCTGGCTTACCGGCGGTACGGTTGGCCCGGAAGGCAGCGTTGTTACTCTCATTCTCTGGATTGCCATGATGGTGATCTTCTACTTTGTCTATCGCAAGCGCAGGCAGCCTGCGCTGGTGGTGGAGTTTGGTGGAACGGCTCCCCCGCGTTTTTCCTGAGCGGATTTTGTGAGGAAGAAATTGCGACAGTCTCCGGGCCTGGAAGGGATTACGGGACTATAGGAGCCCAACTCAACAATTTAGCTTTTATTGATTCGTAATCATCCACGGTATCTGGCACGAAAACATAACCGAAGAACCAGGCAGCAAAGCCGTCCCTGTCTCGTATTGCAAGGCCTGTTGTATGAATTCCGAACCGGCTCAGCGAGATTTCCGATACAGACCGAACCCGGTGCCGCTCAATCCTTTTCTTGATGTTCACATACCTCGCGAACATGACTCGCTCGACAAAATCGTCACCCACGGTCAGCAACGAGTTCCAGCCAAACATGGTGTGGAAGCGTAGAGCGTACGTGAAGGAAATGACTGTGGGAAACACGAGAATCCGAAACCATCTATCAAACATTCCATATTGATAGCTCTCATGAAAAATGAAGCGATCAAGCACCCAGTACAAAAGCACCAGAAAAGCAAAACATCCAAAAAAGATGCGCAATCGGGCACTTAGCGAGGGTTTCTTACTGAACGATGATTTGATGAAGTATTGCTTGGCTTGTCCGGTCACGGCCAATTGTCCGCAGCAGCTTGAAAATCATAATCCGGGTATAGAGCGACGTAAAGAAATAACCTGTGCCTGCCTCCCAGTGCACACTCTGTGTATTTCCTGTGTACAACCTCGGGATCGCTCTCCAAAAGCTGGCGCTCGGCGGCGACGATTTAATGTTATGTTGCTAAATAGAAACATTTATGGCCTCACAAACGCAATCCGCTCCCGAGTGTCCCATCTGCGGCGGCACAGGATGGAAATCCATTGAGATCCCGGGAAAAGCCAGCCGCATGGCACACTGCAATTGCCGCAATCAAACCCGCACCTCCCGCCTTTTGAAATCGGCCCGCATTCCTGCCCGTTATGAGCATTGCTGCCTGGCCGATTTTGAGACAGAGTTTTCCGGCGCGCATCGCTCTCTGGCAGCCGCGCGACTCGCCGCAGGCCGTTTCGCGGAAGAGTATCCCATTGAAAAAACCGGTCTGCTGTTCATCGGGCCTGTAGGAACCGGAAAGACTCATCTCGCAGTGGGCATCATCCAGGAACTGGTCCGGTCCAAGAGCGTTCCCTGCCGCTTTTGCGATTATCGTGAGCTGCTCAAGGAAATCCAGAACTCCTACAATCCCACGGTCCAAACCACAGAGTTGGAAATTCTGCGGCCTATCTTTGAAGTGGAATTACTGGTGCTTGATGAGCTGGGCGCCGTGAAGCCCAGCGAGTGGGTCTGGGATACGGTGAGCCATATCCTCAACAGCCGCTATAACGAGAAGAAGACCACCATCATTACCACCAACTTTCCCAACCTTCCTCCGGGTGAGGGACAAGGCTTCCGGGGCTCAGCTAGTGAAGCTGCACGGCAGGCCGTACGCGGGGAGACGCTGGGTGACCGCATTACGGAACGCATGCGCTCTCGCCTGCATGAAATGTGCCGCGCGGTGCAAATGGATGGCGCGGATTTTCGCCAACGCGTCCAGAGCGCGAATTTCAGGTAAGACAGCCCATTACCATTCCGGCGTTGGCGCCAGACACATCCAGAATACCTTCAGCCAATCCGCAAAATTCGGAAATTGTGAAAAACTATGCAAAAGCCCTTTGCGACCCTTGCGCCCTTTGCGGTAAATGCTTTGCGGTAAATGCTCTCGCACACCATTCCGTTCTCGTCCGACCATCCAGCGGACTTCTTTGCCCAATTTCCCGCTTCCCCCGCAGTGTTCGCTCTGCGCGGTGCTGATCCCTCTGCTGAACCTTACGTCAGCAAGACGGCCAATCTCCGGCGCCGTCTGCAACGCCTCCTCGCTCCGGCAGAAGCACGGTCCAAACGGTTAAACTTGCGCGAGCGTGTGGCACAGATCGAGTACTCGCTGACCGGCTCTGATTTTGAATCCACCCTGCTGCTCTACCGGCTCTACCGCCAGGAATTTCCCAGGACTTACCAGAAGCGCCTGCGGCTTCACGCGCCCGCGCTGATCCGTCTTAACCTGGAAAATGCTTATCCCCGCGCTTACGTCACCAACAAACTCGGCCGCCTCTCTGCCGGCTCAATTTATTACGGCCCGTTCCGCTCCCGCACTGTGGCGGAAAAGTTCATGAATGACTCGCTTGACTTGTTCAAGATCCGTCGCTGCACTTTTGAACTGCATCCTGATCCCGCCTATCCCGGCTGCGTCTACTCGGAAATGAAGATGTGCCTGGCCCCCTGCTTCAAAGGCTGCACCGATGAGGCTTATGCGGCAGAGGTGGCTCGCGTTCAGGCCTATTTCGATTCAAAAGGTGGCTCTCTACTCAATGAACTGGAAGCCGAGCGCGACCGTCTGTCAGCAAACATGGAATTCGAAAGCGCTTCTCAGGTGCATGCAAAAGTAG
>DATFDA010000396.1:0-5200 GCA_035252525.1 Candidatus Angelobacter sp.
GCTCCGAAAAGGGGAAAAATCAACGCCGGGGTTGAAACTTGTAAGTCTATATTTTTCGGGGTTGACGGGGGAGGGGTAGGGACAGGAGGTAAGGTTTACCAAGTTTTAACAATCGCCCAATCGCCGTTATCTCCAACACGGGAAGGCAAAACTCCAGTATCTTTACCGCAGAGAGCGCAGAGAGAATCGGGTGATCTGGTGATTGGGTGATCGGAAACCCAGCTAGACCTGAACCGCGTTCATCCCCATCAGCTTGCCGCGGAGGAAGCAGCTTTCCGAGGACAAAGTCCACGATCTCCGGCGTGATCTACGGTGGGGGCTGGATGGTAAAGGTAGGCTTGGAGGAGATGGGGTCGAGGGGGACCAGTTCCCAGGCGGGGGGCTGTCTATGGCGCGCTGGTGCAGGATGACAGCGTCACTTCAAAGAGTGCCGAGCCGGTAATCAGCTTGGATTTGTCTCTTAAACAAGGCTGGGTTAAACTTAGCGCAAAGTCCGGCTCTTCACCCCTGGCAGGATAAGGTGTAACAGGAGTTCACCGTGGGACAAGACTCCCAAAGGGAGCTAAAAGACCTCACCGCAGTCAGCAACTTTTACATTGGCCTTTTGGAGAAGAGCCTGGGCCATCCTGTGCCTGTGCCTGCAACGGTTTGCAGCCCTGATCAATCTCCGGAAGAAATTGCCAACACGCTTGAGCAGTTCAGGAATTGGCTGGATGTGCTTGACCTGGCGATGACACCTCCTCTGGTCCGGGATTCACTAAGAGTCGCATCAGGTTATGAAGCGGCCCATGCGCTGCTGCGCTATTACGTGAGCAAAGCGTCAGGCAGATCTGGCGACCGGGACAAGACGGATTGCGTTATCACATATCTTTTCCGCAATCCTCCGCCGGTGAATGGAGCGCCGCCGGCGTGGCAGCGACCTGAAGTGGACAGCTCCTATTACTTTGTTTCGCAGGCGGCGCTTGGCTTCCAGGGCGATCTCTATCGCGCACTGGAAGGCATGGATTACAGCCCGCTGGCCAACGAACAGGCCCAGATCCTGCATGAATTTG
This sequence comes from Candidatus Angelobacter sp., assembly GCA_035252525.1. GTDB lineage: Bacteria > Acidobacteriota > Terriglobia > Terriglobales > Acidobacteriaceae > Angelobacter. The sequence continues at coordinate 1,053 of DATFDA010000396.1, forward strand.
AGTACCTGTATCAGGAGCTTGGGGATTACCGGCACTTTGACCAGATCATGGATTCCGGAATGGTGCAGCGAGTGCGAGAACTCAAGCAGTCGCTGGGAAAGTCGTTTTACCATCCGGACGCGCTGGCGCAGCTTGCGGTGTGGAATGACGTTTTTGGCCGTAAATTCGACGAGCTCTTTCACGATGCCGCCAAACAAATCAAGACTTTTGCCGAAAATGTGCAGAAGGAAGGCGGCAGTATTCTGTCGCGGCTTGAAGGAGACATCACGGTGAAGCAGCTTGCTGAGGTTGAGACCGAACAAATCCTGGAAGACGACTACCAGCTCGCCCAGGATGAATTTCGCAAAGTCTCAAAGTTCAAGAAAGTGGTGGACAGCAAACGGCCAGGGCGCACGGCCGGAGCGCAGTCGAGCTTTTCACCGGTCGCGCCTCCACCCGGGCCGCGTCCAACCATTCCGACAGCATCCGTGGTTCCTCCGACGCCGCCGGGAAACAACAGTGTGGCGCCATCTCCACGGATTGCCAGCGGAGCGCCGCAGGACGTGCGGGCGGAAGTGCTCGCCGTGCCGCCTTCGCAGGCAGTACAAAATGCGGTGCAGGAAGGCAAGATTCACAGCTCGAAGGAATCCATTAAAGAACATATCCGCATCACTGATCCCAAACTGGCGGCGATTGTTCCTATTAAGAAGACCAAAATCACGCTTACTCCGGCGGAGGTGGAAGCCTTTCGCGCCGAGTACCATGGAGAAAAAAGCTTCCGCGCCGATTACGCCTCTGTGATGATGAACATTGTGGCGTATTTATCGCGCATGATTGTTGAGGTGGATGAGTACAACCAGAAGGCCACGTCGGCTTATCTTTGGAAGCCTCATGCTGACGCGTTGGCTTATCTTCTGACTACGCTGGAAAGGCTCAGCATGGAAGCCGAAGCTGTAATGGCTGTGGCCCGCGCTCGCGGATTGCAAGACAAAGCCACAGCGCTACAGAACTCGTTAACCAAACTTCGCGACTACGCTAAGACCGTCTCACAGACGTTGCAGGCAGCAGGGCAGGGGACACCGCAGTAAACAGCAGTCAGCAATAGAGCACTCAGCCAATGCATCAGTGACTTACGCCACGGGCTTTTTGTTGGTTGAGCATAAACTTGCGTGAGCGATGGTGTCTGTCTGCACGAAAATCTAAAGTTGCTGAGTGCTGACGGCTGATTGCTGAGTGCTAATTTGCCGCTCTTTGCCGCTTTACCTTCTTCAAGCCGAATGGGTATGTTAATGACAGATGCCCCAAACACTTGCCGGATACGCGCAGCTTCATTACTCGCTGGGAAAGGAGACTGCGTTTATTTACAGGCGCGGGTTTCGCACGCACCGCTGGAGCTATCGCCAGACGGCTGAACTCGCGTTCCGGTTTGCGCGCGAACTGGAGCGCCGCAGAATCAGCAAGGGCGACCGGGTGATGCTCTGGGGCGAAAATTGCGCGGAGTGGGTGGCTGCGTTTTTTGGTTGCATGCTGCGCGGCGTGGTGGCTGTGCCTATGGATAAAATTTCCGCGCCGGAGTTTGCCCAACGCGTGGCCGCTGACGTTGACGCCAAACTGATCATCTGCTCGAATGCTTTTGCGGCCCAGGCTGGATCACTCCCACATATTGAACTGGAAGATGCAGGGGAAGCGCTGGCGCATCTCTCCTCAGCCCCGTACGAATCTGCAGATGTCACTCGCAACGATCCGGCGCAGATCATCTTCACCTCCGGGACCACTGCTCAACCTCGCGGCGTGGTGCTGACGCACGGCAACATTCTCAGCAGCGTAGACCCGATTGAGCGCGAAATACCGAAATACAAGAAGTACGAACGGATTTTTCATCCCATACGCTTTCTTCACATGCTGCCGCTGAGTCACGTCTTTGGGCAGACCATGGGTCTGTTCATTCCGCCGCTTATCGCCGGGACGGTGTTCTTCCAGGACAGCTACAAACCTACCGACGTGGTGGAGACGATTCGACGCAATCGGGTATCTGTGCTGGCAGCGGTGCCGCGTATAGCGGAATCTCTGAAGAGCAAGTTGGAAGCCGAACTTGGAACAGCGATCCAGAAAAACTGGAAGGTGGCTGAAAATGAGAAGTTCCTGAAGCGCTGGTGGCGCTTCCGCAAAGTCCATAGTTATTTAGGCTGGAAATTCTGGGCAATCATTTCCGGCGGCGCAGCACTTGACCAGGCCACAGAAGAGTTTTGGCGCAGGCTCGGCTACGGCATCATTCAGGGTTATGGGCTCACGGAGACCAGTTCGCTTGTAAGTTTGAATCATCCATTCAAGATCGGCCGAAGGTCGATCGGAAAAATTCTTCCGGGACGAGAGATGAAGCTTGATCCCCAGACCGGCGAAATCCTGGTGCGCGGCGAAAATGTTGCGCGGCAATACTGGCAGGACAAGGAACTGAAGCCCGTCACAGGCGAGGAAGGTTGGTTTCGCACCGGTGACCTCGGCGCAATGGACGCTGAGGGCAATCTCTACTTCAAAGGTCGCAGCAAGAATGTGATCGTTACGCCTGCGGGGCTCAAAGTTTATCCCGAAGACCTGGAGCAGGCGCTGCGCCGGCGTCCTGAGGTGCGTGATTGCGTTGTGTTCGGTTTGGCGCGCGGCGGCAATGCGGAACCATGCGCTGTGCTGCTGCTGCGGAACGGCGACGAAGCTTCAAGTGTGGTGGCAGCGGCCAATCAGTCGCTGGCGGATTACCAGAAAATTCGCTGCTGGCTCACCTGGCTGGATGAAGATTTTCCCCGCACGCCCACGCAAAAACCGAAAATGGAAATGATCCGCCGTACAGCCGAGCAACAGCTTGGCGAGGGAAGTAGCGCCAGGGCGATAGCCGTTGCAGCGGAGCCGCCCAGTTCTCTGGCAGAACTGATTGCCGGTGTGGCCGGACACAAGGTGCAACTCAAGCCGGGAGCTCATCTGGAAAACGATTTGAACATGAGTTCACTGGAACGGGTGGAGTTGATGGCTGCCGTGGAGAATCGATACCAGGTGGACTTGAGCGAGCGCGACTTTTCGCAGGTCAACACGGTCGCCGACCTGGAGAATCTTCTCAAGAAGTCGCCGGAGCCGGAGCAGCTTGATTATCCGTACGCGCGCTGGGCGCAACGTTGGCCCATTACATGGCTGCGCGTGCTCGCGTTTCATCTGGTTACGCTGCCTTACATCATGGTTATGGCCCGGCCCAAAGTGATTGGGCGTGAACGATTGAGAGGATTCGCGGGTCCGGCGCTGATTGTGAGCAATCACATCTCGCAGATTGACATTGGCTTCTTGATGGCTGCGCTGCCGATGCGATTACGGAATCATCTGGCGGTCGCCATGCAGGGAGAACTGCTGCGAAATATGCGCCATCCACCCAAGGAAATGTTCTTCCTTCGCAGGTGGCGGGAGCAGGTGCGCTATGCGCTCATTGCGACGTTCTTCAATGTGTTCTCGCTGCCGCAGCGGGCAAAATACAGAGAGAGTTTTCGCTTTGCCGGAGAGATGGCCGACAAAGGTTATAACGTGGTGATCTTTCCTGAAGGCAAGCGCACTGAGACAGGAGAGATGAGTTCGTTCCGTAGCGGTATCGGGCTATTGGCCACGCAGCTAAATTTGCCTGTGATTCCAATGCGGATTGATGGGCTGTTCCCCTTCAAGATCGCGAAGAAGCATTATGCTCCGCCCGGAGCTGTGCAGGTGAGAATAGGAGATCCGGTGAGGTTTGAGCCGGATGATGATCCTGAGGAGATTGCAAAAGAGCTGCAGACGAAAGTGGCAACCCTCTAGCTGACGACACTTGAAACTGCCAAAAGATCCAGGCCGCCCACTCAGCTTTGCTTTGCGCGGGCAAAACTGAGGGACGGCCTGTTGTTTGTGTAACTTGCTGCTACCTGCCTCTGCGGCTGCCGGAGATGCCGAGCCGGATTTGGCCGCTGGAGAGACCGCGACCGCTACCCAGGCCGTTGCCGCCACGTCCACTACCGCTACCCGAGCCGCCTTTCCCGCTGCCGCTGCCGCCCGAGCCGCTACCACCTCCCGAACCGCTGCCGCCGGAACCACTACCACCGGAGCCGCTGCCGCCCGAGCCACTGCCACCACCCGAGCCACTGCCACCACCCGAGCCGCTGCCACCC
>DATFDA010000397.1:0-4319 GCA_035252525.1 Candidatus Angelobacter sp.
CCAGTTGCTGGCCGGAAATCTGCTGGCAGAGTGCAATGGCCTCAAGCATGGAGCAGTTGGAGAACCTGCTGCCGCCAATGTTGTAGACCTCGCCACAGCGCGGCGCAGCCACAAAGGCATCGAACGCGCGAATCAAATCAGAGCTGTGGAGATTGTCACGCACCTGCTTGCCTTTATATCCGAAAACTTTGTAAGGAGTTGACGTGACAACGCAGCGCATCAGGTATGCAAGAAAGCCGTGCAACTGCGCGCCGGAATGGTTGGGACCGGTGAGGCAGCCGGCGCGAAAACATACAGTATTCATGCCGAAGTAGCGGCCATATTCCTGGGTCATCACGTCGGCTGCAACTTTTGAAGCTCCGAAGAGGCTGTGCATGGAGCGATCAATCGACATCTCCTCACTAATGCCATGAGCGGCAAAGGGGTGGCTTTGATTCACTTCCCATCGCTGGCTCTGCTCCACAAGCGGCAGCGAGTTAGGAGAATCGCCATAAACTTTGTTGGTGGATAAAAAGATAAATGCAGCCTGAGGACAATGCTGGCGCGTAGCTTCCAAGAGATTGAGCGTGCCGCTGGCATTGATGCTGAAATCGGTAAAGGGCTCGCGCGCAGCCCAGTCATGCGATGGTTGCGCCGCCGTGTGAATGATGACTGAGATGCTTTTGCCCATCTGGCGAAACAACTGAGAGATTGCATCCTGGTCGCGAATGTCGAGCGCATGATGCCGGTAATTTGGAACGGATGCGATCAACTGGTCTCGCATCCAGCCGGTGGAAGCTTCATCGCCAAAGAAGTACCTGCGCATGTCATTGTCAATACCGACCACATCCATACCCTTGGCGGCGAAATGACGCACAGCTTCCGAGCCAATCAGTCCTGCAGAACCGGTAATGAGAGCAACGCTCAAGAAAATCAACCTCCTGCTATCAACTGCTGACAACCGTCACGCTTGCGATCTCTCCATAACGGCTGAACTCCGGCCAGCCTGCTTGCCTGCATGCCGGTAAATCTCAAGCAGAGCCTGCGCATTTGCCGGACCGGAATACTTCAGCTCGTACTCTGATCGAGCCCTGGGGCGCAAAGCACGGACAGCGTCAAGGTTCTTTGAACACCATTCCGCAACCCGGCGCAAATCACCAGCGTCTCCCGCTTTGAAATGAAAGCCTGTTTTATCAGGTTCCACCATGCTAAGGCCAGCACCAATTTTCGACGCTAACACGGGAGTACCGACGGCAAAAGCTTCAATGATGGTCCGTGGCATATTTTCATAACATTCTGATGGAAAAACCAGAAACTCAGCGCCGCGCATCAGTTCAATCACTTCTTCTGGAGACTTGCGCCCGACGTAATCAATGTTTGAGCTGTTTGTGGCAGCAGCGGCAACCCTGGCGGAAGCCGGGCCATCGCCAACGATCTTCAGTGGCAGCACGCAATGGGAAAGAGTCCAGGCGTCCAGCAGCGTGCTAATTCCCTTTTCGCTGCTGAGACGTCCAACGAACAGAGCGTATCCGCCTCCGCCATGTCCTATGGCAGGCGCAGGATGAACGAAGTTTGGCTTGATCATGATTTTTTCGGCGGGCAAGCCTCCCGTAATGAACTTCTCACGGGCAAAAGCAGTCAGAGCGATATAGACATTTATCTTTGTCTGCCAGGTACGCAGCAGACGATGTGCCGTAATCATTCCTGCTACAACTGTGCTGCCGGCACGGCTCTGGCGATAACAGGCGTGCAGGACGCCGGGCCACGGCACTGTACGCCCTAAACAATCCTCACAGGGATGGCCGTCACGGAAAAAGAGAGAATTAACGCACATGAGGCGGTAGTTGCGGAGTGTTTGCACAACCGGCACACCCGCTTTTGCTGCAGCATGGTAAACAGACGGAGACCAGAGAGGAAAAAAGTTCTGTACGTGCAAAACTTCATAGTCACTCGAGCGCAGGCGCTCAAATACTTCTTTGAACGATTGCTGTGACCAGATGGTACGCATTGCAACCCGCGCCCTGCTGAGTTGCTCGATTTCGCGATTGTCGTGTTCAAGCAAGTCCACCGAGCATCCGGCCTCGCGCAGCAAGGCAACCTCTGCCGCGGTGGATTGGTCTTCTCCACCGGGTACCAGATAGCGGTTATGCAGCATTAGAATTTTCACAATCCCGCTGACCGGCCGATCCGGTTGATGCAAGGAATAAATTTTCCGCTGTCGCTTTCTGGAATCCTATCAACCACCTTGATTTCAAGTTTCATCCCAGCGCCGAATACTGTAATGAGGTCGCGCCTGATGTTTGCGATTGAGTCATCAACCAGGGCTTCCGCAACTCCAGACTCTTTTTCAAGCGCCAGCACCGCATGGTCCAGTGCATCCTGCACAACCTGAAATCGGCGAATCACACCTGAGTTGTGGACAACGCCAATCAAGTGCCGGATGTAAATGGGAGAGACATATCCGCCATTGGCCGAGAGTAGAAATTCAATCGTGCGACCTTCAACGCGATCAAGGACTGCCGTCGGAATCCCGCAATGGCACCGTCTGCGTGATATTGAGCCAATGTCTCCAATTTCATAACGAATCATTGGGAATCCGTAATTGCCGAGAAGCGTCACGAGGATTCGTCCTGTTTCACCAGGCGACACTGGCGCTCCGGTCTGGTCCACTGTTTCCAAAATGACCTTGTTTTCCAGGATATGCAAGCCGCCATGAGGGCACTCACATGCCATGGCGCCACAATCCCTGCTGCCATACATATTATGGACACGAGCTTGCCCGAAGGCGTTGGAAATCGACTGACGCATCTCATCGGTCAAGGTTCCCGCGCAGGCCATCACAGATTTCAAAGGGCGAACTTTCACCCCGGCAGCTCGAATATGTTCTGCCATGCGGTAAGCAGCGTCTGAATATGCCATCAAGTGGTCAACTGATGAACGATTGATAGTCTGAACGTAAGAATCAATTTGCGAGTCTTCCATGCGGAAGGCATTCAGCAATATCTCGCCGGCAAGAGTAGAAGCTATTCTCTGCTGCAGAGACTCTTTTGCGTCGTTGATCTCACGCATGCTTCCCCAAAGCTTGAAATACGGAGTGCCGATGGGGAAGCCACACAGGTACTGGGTATAGAGACGAGCAGCCCGGTTTATGTCCCGGAAATTTTTGTCGTGAATCACCGTGGTAGGAGTGCCGGTGGAACCACCAGTTTGCACCCGCGTCCAGGAATACGACAGATTTTGCTTTCCTGAAAGACTCTCCTGCCTGATTTGCGGAGACATCAAGTCCTGAAAGTTATCGCGGACGTCATTCTTGGTGAGTATGGGGAAATCAGACAACACATACTCTGCTTGTGGTGTGACATGTTTTTGATAGAACGGAATCTGATTGGCTGCATAAGCAAGCAACTTTTGCAGTCGCTGACCCTGTAAATCTCTGAGCCACTCATGTGATCTTGTTTCGAGATCAACGAATTCTTTATAGCGCTTTGCCAGATCCGAACCGATTAGACGATGCAGTCCGAAGTACGCAGCGCGGTTCAAGCGTTCCCTGAGCATTCAGCACTCCAACTCGATATGTGAGGACCAGCCCGGCGGGGGAAGGAAACGTTGAACGGGAACCAACGAGTTGAGTCCAATAGATGAATTTCCATCTTTTTCGATTGTGAGCTCTTCCGGAGCAAAGTTGCCCCAATCAGGATCAGCAAAAGCGGCTTGATGCGAGAGAATGGGAATCTTGCCGTAGTCAAAACCCATCAGGCGCGCCATCACCATGTCCATGGCAAATGGATCGTCGGCGGCCAGCACAAATCCAGTATTCACTGGGAGCGGCTGAAGCGGCCCGTTCCCTTCACCGGATACGATTGCGTCCATAATGGAGACGCAGGTGCGCTGGGGCGTTGATTGCAATTTTCCACATCTGTCTGCGTAGCGGATGATCCGGTTCAGATCGTAGACCATACGCCAGATTGTGTCGTTCCCGTGCCAGGCTCCGCCGGCGAGATAGAACTTCTTGGTCAAATTTTCCCGAGTACCTTTTGTCTTGATGCCGGCAACGCGCTTCAGTGGCAACCACCCGAAACGAAGCAGACGAAACAGAATCCGTGAGCGGCTTTGCACACTTTGACGAAGGCGCGACTGAACACGAACCAGCTGGGAGATGTGATCAGGAAACTCGTCTCCTTGCTGCCGTGCCATGCCTTCGCGATAGTGGACGAGATAGGCTTTCTGGCCATTGATGCCCACCAGATTTTTTAAGGCTCCAGTGACTCCAGCTTTTTGGTGAACCTTCATCTTTGGGAGATTGATTAAAAGGTCGCAGGACAATGCGCTGCCGGCAATCA
>DATFDA010000398.1:0-2906 GCA_035252525.1 Candidatus Angelobacter sp.
CACGCTTTGCTAAAACCGATCAACCGAGCTCAGGAACCTGATTGAGGCGCCTCAATTGGGAGTTCAGCGCAGGTTACACCGACTTACGCAGAATGAAGTAGATCGAACTGGAGATGTTCATCTGCGATGGCAAGCGTAAACCTGCGCCTCCACTTCATTTACTGTCCCCGCAGCACGCCAGGCTCGCCGAAGCCGATTTGTATCTCGTCCTCTTTGCGTTTGGCGCCCAGACGCAGGACTTTGCGGCCGTAAGCTGCATTTATCATCAGAGCTGTTGCGGCGTACCAGGCGATGATCGCTGAGATGATGAACAGCCAACCAGCCAGGATGCGCAGTCCTTCTACGCCAGCCAGTTCGCCGATGGCGGCAACGGTGGAACCTGCGGCCAGAAAGCCCAGCACGGAAGCGACCACTGACGATTCGGCTATTGCGGCTGCCATTCCGGCCCACGTGATTGCGGCCAGCACCACAAACCAGAATCCCAGACCCTGGAATGCTGCACCGTTGGCCGGGACCGTCACTTTGCCTGCGGCCACCAGGATCCATAGGACGCCGAAGGCCATCCAGAATGAACCCCACATGCCGTGCATGGCGGTGGCTACGCCGTCGCGTGCTTTATAGGCCCACATGCCGGCCAGGAACTGCGCCAGTCCGCCAAAGAACGCGGCAAAGGGCCACAGGACCATCGAAGTCTCCGTTGTGCCGAACCAGTGTGCCATGTGCGCGGCCACCATGAAGGTTGCGCCGGCAAACCCGTACAGCCCCAGAATGGAGGGCGCCGCAATCGGCTGCAAAGAAATTTGTGCCTGCGGACGGTCCGCCAGGTCTTCCGGAACCGTCCGGATGGGTGTGATGGGAATACTGCTCATAAACTTCACTCCTTCCGCGCTCCTTCAAACACCCGAGTTTCTGCTGATGCGCCGTCGCTCTGCCCAGTGCTGTGTTTCAGGAGCTCTTATCTGTAAGGAAGCGGGAGAGATCAGGCTCGTTGTCTCCTCTCAGGCAATAAATATCGTGAAGCGATATACACGTTTTCTCGCCGACGTTGCCGGCCTGAACTGGTTTTCGGGCAACGGGCCCGTTTTGTAGCCCCATCCATTGATATAGACAAAGTTCCCGACAAGATCGTTAGGGAAGAGCTGCCCATTGGCGGGCGCGGATTAGTGTATTCCGGAGATAAAGATATGAAGAGCCATGTGGAAGATTTCAATACTGCACTTTTTATGGCCGTTATTCTCGCCTTCACCATGGCGGCGGGATTTGTCCTGTGTGTCTATGGATACATGGACGCCACCGGCAGCGTAGTTTCGCTGAGAGTTAGCGGGCATGATAGCTTCTGCATGCACCAGCAGTGCTGGAATGTGCCCAGCCCGTCAGAGCTGCAGTAATCGAACGCTCGGCGATGCCGCTCTTCCGCATTGTTGCAGCATGACTGTTGTCGGGGTATAGCTAGGCAGAAGCGGTGCTCGCAGCTTAGTTTCCCAACTTTAGCTGGATTTTGAAACGAATTGACAGTCTGTTTATCTAATTTGCATGGGCTTTTTTATCCGCAAAGCCGGCGCTGTGCTTTGCACTGTAATGTTTTCTCTGGCAGCCTTCGCCGCTGATCCCACTCCAGCTTCTATGGTGCACGACGGACATTTCAAACAGGCGCGTCCTCTGGTGCAACAAGAACTGCGCAAGAACCCCAAAGATCCGGATGCTCTGGTGTTGATGGCGCGCATTGATCTGGCCTACAACAATCATGAGCAAGCCATCAAGCTATTACGCCAGGCAATTGCCGTGGAACCCGGCAACTCTGATGCTCATGTTTATCTGGCCGAGGCTTACGGCTTCAAAATTCAACATGCAGGCATGTTCGACAAGATGGGAATGGCCAGGACCATCAGAAAAGAGTCCGAGCGCGCTGTCGCTGCTGATCCCGGCAACCTTGATGCGCTTGAATCGCTGATGGAATTTCACCTTGAAGCGCCCGGCATGGTGGGCGGAAACAAAGATGAAGCTCGCGAACTGGCGCAGCGCATTGCGGAGCTTGATCCTGTACGCGGCGACTTTGCCCAGGCGGGCATTGCAGCGCGCGAAAAGCGCTACGCTGACCAGAAACTCTTCCAGATGAAAGCCGTGCAGAGCCATCCACGCTCTTACGATGCCTTGACCGGTGCGGCGCGTTTTTATCTGCAGGACCGCTGGCTTGATTACCACCTGGCAGCGGAATATGCAGCGCGCGGCATCGCCGTGAATCCAACGCGCGTGCGGGCCTACTCGCTGCTGGCCCAATGCTACGCTGCCCAGGCTAAGCTTACGCCACTTAAGGACCTGCTCGGTCGCGCTGAGGCGCAGGTACCGGACGATCTTTCTCCATACTTCTACGCCGGAGAAGCCCTGCTGGCCAATAAGAAAGATCCAGCCGTTGCAGAAGAATATCTGCGCAAGTATCTGACGCAGGAGCCCGAAGGCGAAAGCCCAACTCTGGGCGAGGCCCATTGGCGGCTGGGACAAGCTCTGGCGCAGCAGGGAAAGAAAGATGAGGCCGTGCAGGAGATGCAAGAGGCCGTGCGAATCAAGCCCGATCTTAAAGATGCGCGCAAGGACCTGGAAAAGCTGGGATCGTAAACCGCGTTAGAGCCGTGTTCAGAACCCGCGCAGTTCATAATGCTATCTTGCACGATTTCAGCTTTCCTGCGCCTATGGTTATTGCTAGTATGGCCCGTCAAATCTTGAGACAATGGCCGCAATGTCCACCACAGAACTGAATCCGATGCTGGATAGCATGCGTGCGGAAAAGCGCGCCGTTGCATTCAATTCTGTGATTGCGGCCATCGGAATAACTACTCTCAAGATCATTGTGGGCATTTCCACCATGAGCCTCGGCATTCTGTCAGAGGCAGCCCATTCCGGGCTGGACC